>JAKQHY010000209.1 GCA_029555965.1 Chloroflexota bacterium
TCGCGCATCGTTTCCGCGCCCACCCCGTTGTAGACTACGACCACCGCGCCCAGCGCCAGCACCACCGCCAGCCCCAACGCCGCCCGTCCCCACACCGGCACGATGACGTGGACTTCGTCGGCGCGGTCGGAGCCTTCTTCCTTGTAGATCGTCACCTGCCCGCTGCGGAAGGAGATGGCAAACACCGCTCCCAGCAGCAGCACGACGACCAGAACGATCAGCAGGATTTGCAATAGTTCCGGCCGCGCCCAGCGCGCGCGGAAGACCTGCCAGGCGAACGGCAACGCCAGCAGCACCACGAAGATCGCGGTGTAGATGTAGGCGTTTTCTTTCGTGGCGTACATCAGGGGGAAGAACGCGGCCATCCCATAGAGCCATTTGGGCTTGCCCTCGTCCAGATAGCGCAAGATCGTCCAGAGAAACAGCGTCATGTAGAGCAATAGCGGGATGTCGTGCCGGGTGTAGCGGGAGTAGTAGGTGATGGCCGGCGAAATCAACACCATGAACGAGGCCAGCAGCGCGCCGCGCCGTCCCAGCCACCGGTGGAACAACAGCGGCGCCATCACCAGCGCGATGCCTGCCAGCGCCGCGTACAACCGCGCTGTGAAATCGCTCACGCCAAAGAGGAAGTAGAACAGCGCGGTCGCCTCAAACAACAACGTTCCGTGCATCAGCGGATCGTGCTGAAACCCCTTCCCGGCGTAGAAATTCCACGAGTATTTGGCGTGCGTCGTCTCGTCGTGACTCACCGCCCGCTCGCCGAGCATGTAAAACCGGCTGACCACCGCCAGAATCAGGATGACGACGGCGATAATTTTCCAGAGATCAACACGTTTCAGGTCAGGCATAGTGCTCCTCGGAAGAATTAAGAGGAAATGAGTAAGGAGTAAGAAGTAAGGAGTAAGAAGTAAGGTCTCCTAACTCCTAACTCCTAACTCCTTACTCGCTAATTGTCTGCGTGCTCATATCCACGCCGGCGCGCAGCTCTTTCTCGTAGATGTCGTACTGCCGTTCAATGCGCATCCCGACTTTCCGGTAGAGGCGCATGGCGCCGGTGAGGTTCTGCGCGTCGGCCCGCAGGCCGATGTTGGGCTTGCCGCGCCGGTACAGCGCGCCGAAGCAGTGCCGCAGCAGCGCCTCCCCCAGGCCGCGCTTCCGCCAGGGACGCCGCACGCCCAGCGCAAATACCCAGCCCAGATCGGGTTCTTCGGCCATCTCCAGGCTGCAAAACGAGGTGCCCACCATTTCGTCGCCTTCCATCGCCACGAACCACAGCGCCGGGTCAATGTGGGGATCGGTGTGCATGAAGTGCATCCACTGCTCGTAATACTCTTCAAAGGGATTGTCCACGTAACCCCAGTGATCCTTGAAGCACTCGCGGATTACACCAATGAAGGTGCGCTCCTCCCCCGACAGAAAGGGACGGATGACGATGCCGGTTGGGAGTTGCGGTTCCGGCGGCGGCGTGGTTTGATCTATGCGCAGGTACAGGCTGTGCCGCACCAACTGATAGCCCTGCGCGAGCAATGCCGCTCGCATAGCATCATCTGTGCTCACCGCTTCCTGCTGCACGCTCACCCGCGCCTCCGACGGCGCTTTAGGGATTACCTCCAGCGACCGTTCCTCGACCCACGCCCCCAAATATGCCCCCAAACCGCGCCCGCCATACTCCGGCGTCACTTCCACCCAGCCAAAGAGGGAGACGTAAGGCGCCTCTTGCCACACTTCCGCCACCGCCGCCAGCGTTCCATCCGCCGCGTAGACCAGGCGCGTGTGAGTCTCCGGGTTGAACACCGGCGACTGCCAGTCGGTGCGCATCTCCTCCACCGCTGTGAATGGCTTGCCCACCCGCGCCACCGCGCAGCGATTGACCACCTCCGTAAATGCTTCCACATCGTCCAGCGTCGCCGGACGCGCTGTAAACCCATCAGGTAAGATCGTCAAGGGGGATTCCTCCGCTAAAAATGTGAATAGAGATGGGTAATCAGGAGGTTAAGAATTGAACGCTCTCTCCTAACTCCTAACTCCTAATTCCTAACTCCTCTACCGTTCCCGCGCATACTCTGCCAGATTTTGCCAGAAGCGCAAGTTATCTGCGGCATCGGTGATGCTCAGAAAGCCGATGTCGGCCAGCGCCAGCACTTCGCCCGCGCCAAAAGACACCAGCCCCACCGCCGGACGGCTGCTGGTGCCGGCCAGGACTTCCCCATCCGCCAGCGCCAAGGGGACGCCGTTGTTATCAAGCCCTGCCAGGCGCGTGACGCCGGCCATCAAGGGATGCGCGCTGCGCACCCGCACCGAGCCGGTAGCAAGGGCGCCTGTTTCGTAGGTGACGCCAAAGCGTTCCGCCAGCGCGTTGAGGTCTGCCCAATCCTCGTTTTCGTCGTAGGGCGTGCCGAAGCGGATGCGGGCCGCGCTGTTCGCCAGCACCAGGAAGCCGCCCTCTTCCACGTAAGCCGCCAGCGCCTCCACCTCCGCCGGCTCCCAGGCCGTGTCGTAGGCCGCGACGCCGTCCGCCGCATCCTCCGCGTTGGGGTGATCGTGCGGCGGCAACACGACGACGAGGGCGGCGTCCGCCAGATCGTCCGGCGCGATCGGCTGGCCGTAGGGGATCAAATCTACGTCGAAGCCGGCCCAGGAGAGCGCCATCCCCACGTCGCTGAAGGAGGCCGGCGTCATGTGGGATGACTCGGTGTGGCTGGCGACGAAGACGGCGCGGCGGTCGGTTGCCGGCGTGATGCGATATTCCGCCGCGCCCGCGTCGAGCGCGGCCCCCAAGGCCACGTGCGCCATCTGTTCCAGCACGTCGCCGACTTCGCGCGCCAGTTCCACCGTATCGTAGGGATCGTGGATGTGCGCGGCGTTGTGGAAGCTGCCGGTGGCCTCCATCGCCTCGGCCTCCTGGTAGATCAGGTCGGCGTTGGGCACGTCGAAGCCGGTAAACGTCGAGTTGTCGGAGTAGGCATAGGGGAAGTCCTGCACCACCGTCTCCAGACCGCGCTGCGCCGCCGTCGCCTGAATTGCCTCTAGCCACGCCATTTGCCGGTCGCCAAAACGGGCATAAGACCAGCCCACCAGGTCTACCGTTGGGTCAAAGCCTTCTACCGGATTCGTGAGGTCATCAATTTGCAGCATCCCCACGGCGCGATCCAGCAATTCCTGGTGCGTCAGGACGAAGTGCGCGCCGCCGTACAGTCCGATCTCCTCGCTGCCGAACCAGACGAGGTAGAGGTCGAGCGGCGGTTGGGTGCAGGTCGCGTTCAGCACGCGGGCGATTTCCAGCAGGATGACGCTCCCGCTGCCGTCGTCCATCGCCCCGGGGACGTTGGGGCTGTCAATGTGCGCGCCGAGGATGACCGCGCGCGTCGTATCCACGCCGGGGATGTGGACGATGACGTTGCCCGACGCGCCCGGCTGGAATACGTCGGCGTCCCAGGTCAACCGCGCCGCTTCGAGCTGCGCGAGGTCGTCCCAATCAGCGACGCCTGCCGGGGCCAGGTCTTCCAGGCGGACGTAGAGCACGGGCACCGCCGGTTTGGTCTCCGCAAAGTTGAGCACGCTGTTGTCGGCCACCGCAAAACCGTGGCTTTCGCCCTGCACATCGGAAAACTGCGTGACCAGCACCAGCGCCGCCGGCCCCGCCGCCAACACCTGCTCCACCCGCCCTGTGCCGCGCGCCGAGGGCATCAGGGCGCGATCAATCAGGGCGTAATCCAGGAAGGCGATTTTGCCGCGCAGGGCTGTATCATCCAATGCATCCAGGTCTTCTGTTGAGCGAAGCAGCGCCGTTTCGCCCTGCGCCGTCGCCGGGTTGCGGTCGCTGTCGTTGAGCACGCCGTCGGAATCGAAGCGCAGCGCCTGCGGGATGTCGTCGCGCGGCCCGCGCAGGCCGTCGGCGGGGACTTCCACTTCCGCGCCGCCTACCGTGAGCCACAGGCGCGTTTCCCACAACTCCGTTGTCATAAAGACGTTGAACTGCTGGCGCTCCACTTCCAATCCCATGTTTTCCAGGAAGGCGAACGCCTGCATCTGCGCCGCGACGTAATCCAGCGCTTCCGCCTCGCCTTCCGTGCCGGAGTTGCGCCAGCCGGAGTAGGGCTGGATGGCGGTCAGGGCTTCCAGGTAGGCAAACATCGTCTCCTGGCGGATGGCCGCGAAGGGGTCGCCGGGGATACAGGCCAGGTCGCCGAGCGCGCCCATGTCGGTGGCGGCGGGAGATGGCGCGGGCGGGGCGGTGGGGCGCGGCGTTCGGGTGGAAGCAGGCGCTCGTGGCGTTGCCGGCGCGACAGGTGTCGGCGGTGTTGGTGTGAGCGTCGAGGTTTGGCAGAAACAGCCGAGCGTCAACAGCAGCGCAACGATAAGTGCCGCGCGCGCGGTCAACGGCGACCGGGTTGAGAAAAATGCCAACGCTTTCATAGGCCCCTCCCTTTCGTCTATTCAAACAACTCACCCGCCCTATTTTATGCCGGAATGAAGAAACGCCAACAGTTTGCCATAATTGCACAGTCCGACATAATACATTCTCAACGGATAGAACGGATTCAACGGATGGAGTAACTTTTCGTTTCATCCGTTGAATCTTTTTGGAGTGAACTGATGGAACGCAAACGTTACATTTCCGCCCCGGTTTTTCGGGTTATCCTTTTCCTTTTGTTGGGGGTGATTACCGCCATCTGGCTACGCTGGCTGATCCTGGACAGCGGGCCATATCACTGGCTGCAACAAGCCTTGCTGTGGATTGGGCGGCGCGAGAGCCAGATTCTCGGCGCGCTGTTGGCATATCTGCTGGTCTTTATCGTTTGGATGATTCCGACGACGGTGTTACGCTACTTCACAGACATGCCCTGGCTGTTCGGGGAAGAAAGGCGTGAGGCCGTGTCTGCCGCGGCGACTTTCCGGGAAAGTTTCGCCACGCAGCGGCGGCGCCAGGGGGAAATGCTGGAGCGCGATGCCGACGATCCCGCGCGCCGTCGCTTTTTCCGGCAGATGGGCTGGATCGGCATAGGGGTGGGGCTGGTAGCGTTTTTGGCGACCTGGATGGGATGGTATTTGAGCGGTCAGATCTGGACGACGCCATTGGCTGTTGGCCTGGTGGGTGTTTTGGGCGGTCTGCTTTCGGCGCTGACCGGGCGGCCACTCCTCTTCGATCAGGGGAAGATAACCACGATCCGGCGGGTGGTGGCCCGTGGGGTGAAGGTCATTCTCATTCTGACGCTGATCTTCCTGGCCGTGATGTGCGTGTGGCAAGCCCTCCAGTAGCCGCGAAATCCCTTTCGCGTTCCCGCGTCACAACTGACGCACGGATGGCGCTTTTGCACCGCAGAGCACGCTGAGGCCGCTGAGACCCCATAAAAATCTCGGCGTGCTTTGCGTACTCTGCGGTAAATTTTCACCGGTTCGTAAGCCCTGTTGCATCACAAACGGCCAGAAATTGGCCTGAGCCTCAGAGGTACTTACGTCCAAAAGAGCAGGACGCCCACGAGAAATGACGCTCCATTCATCAGCAGTGACGTGATGAAGCATTGCCTTGGCGGATTGCCAGAAGCGTAAGCCAGCAGATACCCCTCCGCAACGACCACCGGAATTTCCAGGAGTGTGATCAATCCCAGGGTCACAGAGACGCCTAGATAGCTCAGAATCAGCAGGAGATAATTGAGGAGCGGGTGGGTGAGCAAGCTGACCAGGGCAACGATCAGCACCTCCCGGCGGCTGCGGAATCCGAGCAGATAGGCCACGCCCCCTTCGATAAGCAGCGTCAGGCCCAGGGCCAGCAAGTAGCTGCTCATACTACTGGTCAGTCAGTCGCTTCTTCTTGATCGCCCGAATCACCAGAATCGAAATGCCGACAATGACAACGACAATGAAGCCGAGCACAATCAGCGCTCCCACTCCCAGCACGATGAAAAACTCCATCGGCGGCGCGGCATCGGCAAATATACCTTGCAGCGGCAGCCGCGCCAGCAACTCCAATCCCCATAGCAGCAACAATCCTGGTTTCATAGCCTCCTCCTATCGTCTATTTTTCAGTACGTCTCTTCTTGTTGATTGCCCTGAGCATTACAAACGCGGCGAGAACCATAATGATGACAGCAAGACCAAGTCCCAGCATAGAATTCGTCGTCGCTTTTACTGCCTCGGCGGAATATATGTCTGGTGGAGGGATGTCAGCGCATGTTGCTTCTGTCAGAAAGGATAGAATACCCATGGATAGTTGCGGGAAAACCGTTTTCATAGCAGTCTCCTTTGCGCCTGGCCCCAGGTTACATTCAACCATGCGCTGAGACGGGCGCGCTAAAGCGATCAGTGTACAACCGCAGCCCCCCGTACAAAGCGACTATGGAGATGAGAATGGCAGCGAAGATGGCTGCCGGATGGCCTGTCACAGTGCGGAGCGGCGTAAAGACGGGCCAGGCGCCGATGACCAGGGCCAACGCCGTCAACCCGAAAGCAAAGCCGCTATACCCCGGCAACATCTCGGAAACACAGATGAGCGTCACCGGCATGGTCAGGTTGAACAAAAAGACGCCCAGGATGGCGAGCGCCGGCGTATGGGCGAAGAACGTGAGCAAAGGGGTTGCGAGGACTAGCCCCGCCACAGCCACTCTGGTCCACCCGAACCGGTCGCCCAGGACACCGCCCAGGGCTTTTCCCAACACGACCGCCGCCGTCAGGATGACCAACAACGTCGGCTCCGACTTCCACGGCAAAACGAGGCTCATGCCTACCATGCCCCGAATCGTCACGGAGACGAGCAGCAACAGAAGCACCGTCTCAAACCAGCCCAGGTCGGCGGGCAACGGGCGGGGCGCGACGGGCGCCGGACGGGGGAGTTTCACCATCAGCCCGGCGGCGGCCAGCAACAGCAGGATGAACGGCCAGGCGACAAAGTGCCCGCTTTTGCCGATCCACAGCCCCAGCGCCAACCCTAATGCGCCGGGCGCCACGTAAATCCCCGGCAGGGCCGCCTTGCCATCGGCCAGCTTCAGGCTGATGACGCCGCCCCCGACGTGAAACAAGGCATTGCCGATCCCCGTTATCCCCACCGCCAGCAGCGGGAGCGGGAGAACCAACGTGGCCGCTGCGACCAACAGCGTCCCCCACACCGCCGCGTGGACGGGCGCGTTGAAGCGATCGGCCAACAGACCAAAGAGCGGTTGCGTGGCAAAGGCCAGCACGTTGTAGAAGATGATCAGGAAAGCGCTCTGCGGGTTAGTAGGATCGCGCGCGACGATGGCGAAAAGGGTGGCGATACAGGCCGCGTCCACCAGCGCGTGAGTAAGGCCATAGACTGACAGGTTGCTGACTACGGTCTTTCCATTCATGCTTTCAGTATAACACCGGTTGGGGATAAATTACACCGTCTCTCCAAACTTGCCGCTGAAGCGCCGGAAAAACCAGTAGCCAAACAGCAACACTACCAGTGCCGTCGCTCCCGTGCGCGACAGAAAATCCCACCGGGTCAATTCACCGCGGTACAAAATGTCCTGGTACGTGTTGATAATGGACGCCATCGGGTTCAGGCGGAAAATCCAGGTCTGCGGGTTGAAGGTGATGTTCAAAAGCGTCACCTTGTCGGGGAGGTCTTTGTACGAATAAATGATGGGCGTGATGAAGAACCACGCCTGGATAAGCGGGTCCATCAACATGTGCGTATCCCGATAAAACACTTCCAACGTTGAAAGAAACAACACGATCCCGCACGCAAAAATGACTTGAATCAAAATGGGGATGGGCAGGAGCAGCACCCACGGCGTGATCCGCTGGCCGAAAATTAGCGCCAGCAGGAAGAAAACCGGCAGCGCCACCACAAAGTTCACCATATTCGACAGCACCACCGAAATTGGCAGCACCTCGCGGGGGAAATACACTTTCTTGATCAAGTGTCCATTGCTGACGATGCATGGAATCCCCCCCATCACCGAGCCGGAGAAGAAGTTCCAGGGCAGCAGCGCGCTCAAGAAGAAGATGTGATAATTGGAGATGTCCTGCCGCGCCAGCCCCAACACATCGAACACCAGCGTGAACACCAACATCATTAGCAAGGGATTCAACCATGACCACACGACGCCCAGCACCGAATTTTTATACCGCACCTTGAGATCGCGCAGCACCAGATTATAGACCAGCTCACGATAGGCCCACAATTCCTTGAGGTAAGCAATCATTCTTAAATCACTCCACTTAAAAATAGCGAATAGCCAATGGCGAAGTAACGCAAACTTCAGTTTGCTGGGAACTAAAGTTGGCGTTACATTTCATCCAACCGTTGGGGGATTATACCACTATTACTCGCCCGGAGCCTTTTCGTTAATTTCATTGACGCGCTTTCAGGCTGCGTTATACTTCGTATACCTTCCGTTCAATCCGTTCAATCCGTTGAGAAAGGAGATTAAGTTATGTCAAAATTATCCATCCACCGCCTGCTTTATGCCCTCTTGCTGATCGTTCTGCTAAGCGGCTGCGAATTCATCCCTGGCCTGGGGAAAAAGCCGGAGATGGCTCCCGCCGAGAAGCTGTTGCCTACCCTGAGCGGCTACGACGCGATCGAAGGGGAAACCCTGACCGGCTACATTTCCAACCTGAGTGAGGGCGCGGCCCTGCTGGCCGGCCACCCTGAACTTTCCGCGACTATCGCCGGCGTAGACCACATCGTGACCTGTTATCAGGAAATCGGCGCGGTAAAAGCGCGGGTATACAGCAATCAGGAGGAACCGTTGGAGGCCGGGGCGGTCGCTGTCGCCGACAAAAAGGCCTTGCTCGATCCCGTCAATTTCTTCCGCTGCGTCAACCCCACGGCCAAAGAGGGATTCGGCACGCAAGCCATCACCTTCAAGCCCTGCACCGGCAACTACACCCTGGAACGTGACGGCAACACCTTCTTCATCCTCTACGCCGGCACCACCCAGGCGATGTGCGACACGCTCTGCGCCAACCTCGAAGGCTGCACCGACGCCGCTCCCCAACAGGGCCAGCCGAAGCCGTAAAAACAGGGAGTGGGGAGTAGGGAATAGGGAGTAAGGGCTGGTTGGGCCGGTCTCCGAACGCGCCAGACTCTCCAAAATTCCTAACCTTGTCCAAAATCCAAAATCCAAAATCCAAAATCCAGAATCACCGGTGGGGCATTCTCCTCATTATCCTGCTTGCAACCGTGCTGCGTTTCTGGGAACTGCCTCACCTTCCCCTGGGACTGCACTACGACGAGGCTGCCAACACCATTCTCATCCGTCAGATCGTCTCTGGCGGCTACCGGCCCATTTTCATCCACGCCTACACCGGCAAGGAAGTCCTCTTTTTCTACGTCGCCGCCTTCTGGGTCTGGATCACCGGGCAGGCCGTATGGGGAATGCGGCTGGCGTCGGCGCTGTTGGGGGTGCTGACCGTCGCGGCGACCTACCCGGCGACCCGCGCCCTGCTCGGCCCTGGCCGCCGCGCCCGGCAGATCGCGCTCCTCGCGGCGGGCGGCGTCGCGGTGGCCTTCCCGCACCTGCTCCTCAGCCGCTACGGATTCCGCGCCATCTCGCAGCCGTTGCTGCAAGCCCTCACCGTTGCCGCCCTCTGGTTCGGACTGCGCACCGGCAAAACGCGCTGGTTTGCGGCCGGCGGCGTCTGCCTGGGGCTGACCGGCTACACGTACCTGGCGGCTCGGCTGTTCCCCATCCCCCTGGGATTGGCGCTGGCCGCGACGCTCCTTGGCGTCTCGCCGGAAGAACGCCGGAAGCGATTTTGGCGATTGCTCCTCGCGCTCGCCGTCGCCGTTGTCGTCTTTGCCCCGCTGGGATGGCACTTCCTGCGCCACCCCGAAGCGTTCAGCACCCGCATCACGCAAGTGGCCGCCGCCTCCTGGCAGGATGCCGCGCGCGGTTTCTGGCAGTGCGCCCGCGCCCTCGTCTGGCCCGGCGCCGGCGACGCTTACGTGCGTTTCAACATTCCCGGCCGCCCGCTATGGGATCCACTTTCCGCGCTCCTGGCGATCATTGGATTGGGGGCATGGCTTTTCTCAACGGATTCAACGGATTTTAACGGATTCTCTTTCCGTTCCCCTCCGTTCCATCCGTTGAGACATTCCTCCCGCCTCTTTTTGTTGGGCGCGCTCTTGGTGATGCTGCTGCCCAGCGCGCTTGCCACCGGCGAAATCACGCCGAGCAATCTGCGGCTGGTGGGGCTGTGGCCCTTTCTGGCGATCCTTCCGGCCTGGGGGCTGGTTGTGCTTTGGGAGACGCTGCGCCTCCGGCCTGCCGCGCGCGTGGGCTGCGCCCTGTTGCTGCTCGGCGGCGGCGGACTGTGGGCCGGGCAAAGTTACCGGACGTGGGCCGCATCTCCCGAATTGTTCGCTACAACGGATGGGGAGATGACGCTGGCCGCGCAGGTTCTCGATGCGACCAATCTGCGCGACACGACCGTCTACATCGCCAGCCAACACTACCGCCATCCTACCGTCGCCGCGCTGGCCCGCCAGTATAGCGCGGCCAAATGGCTCACCGGCGGCGCGTCGCTGGTGCTGCCGCCCCAGGGCGACGCGCTCTATCTCATCCCGCACTCTCTGCCCGCGCCCGCCGCCTGGCCGGACGCCGTTGCCCGCGCCTGGACGCGCCGCGATTATCTTGGCCCGGATGGGACGCCCGCGCTCACAGCCTACCGGCTGGACGCCGCCGCCATCGCCGCGCTGCGCCCGGCGGCGGACAACGCGGCGGCGGACTTCGCCCACGTCGTGCTGGTGCATGGGGCCAGCCTCATCGGGGAGTGCCGCGTTGCTGCGCCATGCGCGGCGCTGCTCACGTGGGAGGCGCGCGCGTCCTATCCGGCATTGGAGCCGGTAGTGCGTCTGACCCACCCGCGGACCGGCGAGTGGGCGCGGACGATGGCCTTCCACTATCCGCCGGAGCAGTGGACGCCGGGCGATGTGGTGTTGGATCAACTGACGCTCACGCCCCCCGCCGGGACGCCGCCGGGCGGCGGCTATCAACTGAGCGTGGGCTTCTACAATCCCGACGCCGGGACAGCGCTGCCCCGCCTGCAAGACGAACGCTTCGCCGGGCTGGAAGTCTCGCTGCCCGCCGCCGGATGGAGGCTCGCCCCGGCGGTTGCGGTTCCCGCGCTGGAAGAAGCGGCGGCCGCTTGCCCCGACATTCCCCGTCGTGATCCGGTGACGCAGGGGGGCGTCCGTCTCCTGGGGTGGACGCCGCCGGTGGAAACCGCTTTGCCGGGCGCGCGCCTTCTGGTGAAAGCGTGCTGGCAGGCGGCGGACGTTTCCTCCTCCGCCACTTCCCTGTCTTTGACGTTGACCGGCCCGGAGACGCACCCGCTCTACAGCGGGCCGCCGTCGCCCGACTTCCCGCTCGCCGCCTGGCGCGTCGGCGAGGTGGTGGAGGGCCGTTATCTGTTGCGCCTGCCCAAGACGCTCGCGCCGGGCGCGTATACGGCGGCGCTTGCGCTGGATGCTGCGCCGCCGGTCGCCCTCGGCGTCGTGGAAGTCCAGGCGCTTGCGCGGAATTTCGCTTTGCCGGCCGTGCAACATCCTTTCCAGGCGGAGTTTGTGGAAGCTGAGGGTGGGGGACATCTGCGGCTGCTCGGCTACGACGCTGACGCGCCGCAGGCCGGGCCGTGGCCGGTGACGTTGTACTGGCAGACGCAGGCCGAGGTGAGCGAGGATTACGTGGTGTTCATCCACCTGCTGACCGAAACCGGGGAAACGCTCATCGCCCAGGTGGACGAAGCGCCGCGCCGCGCCACCTATCCCACCTCGTTGTGGCTGGCGGGGGAAATTGTCGCAGATGACCACACGCTGACCTTGCCGGACGCCTTGCCGGCAGGGCCTTACATCCTGCGGGTGGGGTGGTATCGTCAGGAAACGGGAGAAATCCTCAGCGCCAACGGCGCGCCGGCGCTGGAGTTAAGCGTTCCCTGAAATTTCCATCATGGGAGCGGCTTCCGGCGTGCGCGCGCCTGGGATGGTGCGGCACATCAAGCCGTTCGTTTCGAACCACGCCAGGGTGGCGCAGGCGAATTTTTCCAGTTGGCTGGCTCCCGCCCGGTGGGTGAACACATCATAGCGCCGGCGGCGGATGTCGCGCAAGATCATGTGGTAGATGTGAAGACTGCTCATCACTCCCCAACGCCCGGTCGCCAGGCATGAAACGCCGTCGTAGGCATGTTGATAGTACGACTCGGTGCGCGCGATCTCAAATTTCAACAACGCGACAAAGGCCGGCGAGACGCGCCCCTGGCTCAACGCCGCTTCGGTGACGCCAAAGCGCTGCATATCCTCCAACGGCAGATAGATGCGCCCGCGCCGCCAATCCTCCGCAATATCACGCCAGAAGTTGCTCAACTGCATCGCGGTAGCGAGGCTGTCGGCGTGGGAGAGCGCTTGCGCCAGGGTCTGCGGCGCGCGCACGCCCAGGATATGCGTCAGGGCGCGACCCACCGGCAGCGCGCTCCCCTCGATGTAGTACAGCAAATCGGCAAAGGTGGGGAAGCGGGTGACGGTGAGGTCGTCCCGCATGGCGCGAAAATACGGGCGCATGGTTTCCGGCGGGATGCGGCACGTCAGGGCCGTGTGGAGGTAGGCGCGCATCACGGGATGGTCGGCGCGCCCCTGCGCGAAAGCGTCCCAATAGCGCGTTTCCCAATCCTGGATGGCGGCCAGCGCCGAGTCGAACCCCGCCGCCGACACGTCCACGCGGTCGTCGCCCACCCGCATCAGCGCGTAGAGCGCCTCGACGTGCGGCAACTTGTCCGGCGGCAGCACCCGGCTGGCAAACGAGTAATTCTTGCTCGCGGCAAACATGATCTGGCGGCAGGCCGCGTAATCTGCCGCCAATTCAGGCGGTAGCTTACCCATGGCTCCCCCCCACATCGCGCAAAATCCGTTCGGTGAGCAGCCGGGCCGAAATCAGCACCATCGGCATCCCAATGCCGGGGTAAGTGCCCTGGCCGACGAAATACAATCCCCCAATGTCGCGAGCCTTGTTGTGCGGGCGGAAGTAGGACGATTGAAAGAAGCCGTGCGCCAGCGAGCCAAAGGCCGTGCCGTACACCGCGTTGGCATCGCGCAGCCAATCTGTCGGGCGATACTCCCGCTCCCAGACGATGTGGCGGCGCAGGTCGGGATCCACGATGCGTTCCAGCCGGGCGAGCAACTTGTCGCGGACGCGCGGCGCGGCGACGTCCCAATCCACCGTCCCCTGCAAGTTGGGCATCGGCGCGAGGACGTAGAGCAGGCTGTGGCCCGGCGGCGCCAGGCTCGGATCGGTGATGGTGGGGTTGTTCAGGTGGAAGGAAATGTCGTCGGGGATGGTGTGCGTCCTGAAAATGGCGTCGAGATTGGCGCGGTAATCCTCGGCGAAGAACAGCCCCTGGTGGCGCATCTGGGGATAGTGCCGGTTCACGCCCAGGAAGAGAATGTAGCCGGAACAGGCGTACTCCATGCGCTGAAGCCGCGCGTCGGAGTATTGCTTGCGGTAGGCCGCCGGAATCAACGTCTGGTACGTGTAGGGCAGGTCGGCGTTGGAGATGACCATGTCCGCGCGCAGCGTCTCCCCGGATTCCAGTTTGACGCCTACCGCGCGGCCGGCTTCAACGAGGATTTGAGCCACCGGCGCGTGGGTGCGCACTTCCACCTCCCGCTCGCGCGCCAGGGTGAGCAGGTCTTCGATCAGGCTGTAGATGCCGCCCATGGGGAAGTACATCCCGTAGACCAGATCGGCGTAGGTGATCAGGCTGTACATTGCCAGCGCCTTGAAGGGCGACAATCCCAAGAACATCGAATGAAACGAGAAGGCTTTGCGCAGTTTGTCGGTCTTGAAGAAGCTGGCGACCTGATGGTAGAGTTGCTGGTACGCCTGCGTGCGCACCAGACGCAGCCCGGCGCGCGGGTTCGCCAGTTCCCATAAGTGATCGTAGTTGCGCTCGACGAATTCCATCGCCAGGTCATACTTCTGCGCCCCCGCGCCGACGAAGCGAAACAGCCGCTCGGTCGCGCCCGGCTCAATGCGCTCCACTTCCGCCGACAGCCGCGCCATATTGCCGAACAAGTCGAGGCTCGTGTCGTCGTGGAAGTAGATGCGGTAATTGGGATCGAGCGGCACAAAGCGCACGCGCTCGTCCAGGTTCAGCCCCAACGCGCGGTATAGCTCCTCAAAGACGTACTTCATCACCAGGATGGTAGGCCCGGTATCGGCCCGAAAGCCGTTTTCTTCCAGAACGTTGCTGCGTCCGCCGGGGCGGGGCTGCTTTTCGAGTACGGTCACAGTAAAGCCATGCTGTCGCAAACGCAAGGCGGCGGCCAATCCGCCCATGCCCGCGCCGATTATGATTGCTGATGTCATAGTGTTTCCCCCATAGGAATGAGTCCGAAAAATTACGTTTAACGGGCGATGGTCATCTACTATTGCCCTGTGCTTACTGACCCCATTCGTTTCGCAAAAATGAAACATAACTCATTATTTTATCATAGAATGGATACAACCAGCCCGTTTTTCACCGCAGAGGCCGCAAAGAGCGCCGAGAAAAGATAAAAACTTCGACCTGTGCAATAGCAGTACTGAATGGCCTATTTTCTGTCAGCAGATTGAGCAGATTTAGCGGATTAAGAGAAAAAATCTGCTCAATCTGCTTAATCTGCTGACAAATTTATCCCTATTGTACAGGTTGAAAAACTTGGCGAACTCAGCGCGCTCCGCGGTAAAATCTTCCATCCCGTAGGTGCGGCCACACGCCTGCAGTTACGTTTGCACGAGGCGGCCTTTCCAGTAGACGCCGCCGTGGCGCACTTTCCAGGCGATGGCCTGCGTGGCGATGCGCGCCATCAGGATGACGGACACGGGCAGCCAGAGCGCATCCGCCAGCCGTTGGCGGCTGAGGGCGGCGCTGATCGCGCGGACGCCGACGCCCAGCCCGATGAGGCACAGAGGCCACAGCGGCCAGCCCGGCGGCCCGCCGAGCCACCCCAGGCCCAGCCACACCCACGGCGCGAGGAACACCAGCCAGTGGAAGGCCCAGGAGAGCAGGAGCAGCAGGAGGCTATGGCTGTGCCCGGCCAGAATATTTTTGGCGAAGCCGTCGCGCACCTCTGTCCAGTGCCGGTACATTCGGCAGCGGATCAGCCCGGCAGCGTCGGCCATCCGCAGCTTCAACCGGCGCTGCTTGATGGCTTTGGCGAAGGCCATGTCATCCATGATGCTGGCGCGCACGGCTGCGTGGCCGCCGATGGCGTGATAGGCGCTGCGGCGAAAGGCCAGGCATTGTCCGATGGCGGCGGCGAAGATGGACCAGGGGATGTGATGCACTGCCAGCACCGGCAGGTAGCCGACAATGACGAAGGCCAGCAGCGGCACAATCAGGCGCTCCCCCCAGGTGACGGTGATTTGCGTGGGCCACACGGTCTGCAAGTCGCTGCCTCGGCGCTGCATCTCGCCCACCAGGCGTGCCAGCGCGCCGGGTTCCCACGCGACATCGGCGTCGGTAAAGACCAGCAACTCGCCGTGGGCGGCCTCGGCCAACTGGTGGCAGGCCCAACTCTTGCCCTGCCACCCGGTGGGCAGCGGAGCGCCCTGAAGGAGGCGCAGGCGTGCGTCGGCCCCGGCGGCCGCGCGGGCGACGTCCGCCGTGCCGTCGGTGGAGTGATCGTCGAGCAGCAGCAGTTCGTAACACGGGTAATCCTGCGCCAGCAACCGGCGCACGGTTTCCGCGATGCCGGCGGCTTCGTTGCGGGCGGGGACGAGCAACGAGACCAGGGGGAATGTCGGCGGGGGCGGGGCGGCGTCCAGCCTGGGGAAGGTCAACACGTTCACGATGGCGATGGCGGCGATGCCGATCAGGATGAGGGAGATCAGAAGCGCGAGCCACGTGAGTCCCATCGTGTTATTTCCTTTTGATCCACGCGCGCAGGTGGGGCCGTTGCCGCAGCGTATCCCGGTAACGCCATAGCACCAGCGCCGCGTTGACGACCCAGATCGTTATCAGGACCGGATCGCGCAGGAACAGGGCCAGGTACGCGCCCATCCCGCTCAATCCCAGGGCCACGGCCCACCCGGAGTTGTCGCCCACCAGATACGCCGCGCTCATCCCCAGCGCGCCGATGACGGTCGCCGCGCCGTAGGTGAGGCCGATCCAGATGCCGCCGGTGGCGGCGACGCCCTTGCCGCCGCGCCCACGCAGGAACGGGGAGAAGATGTGCCCGCAGACCGGCGCGAGCGCGATGGGGACGATGGCCCATCCGCGTATCTCATAGAGGATGTAAGCCAGGGCGACCGGCAGCGCGCCTTTCAGCATATCCAGAAACATCGCCGCTAGCCCCCACGCCCGACTGCCGGCCCGCAACACGTTGGTCGCGCCGGGGTTGCCATCCCCCACGCGGCGGATGTCGGTGCGCAGCGCCCACTTGCCGATGAGCAAGGAGAAGGGCAACGCGCCCAGGAGAAAACTGCCCAGAGTCCAGATGAAAATGCTCATAGTATTTGTTTTACATTGCCAGCCAGGCCCAGGCCATCCATAGCCCCATGCCGATCGTGCCGCAAAGCGCCGGCCCGCGCAATTTCCAGAAGACGAACTGGGCGAAGGACTGCAAGAGCCAGGTGAGCGTATAAACGAGCAGCAAGGGCGCTGTGGGGAAGGGCGCGGGGACGTTCAGCGGCGCCGCCAGCGCCGTCATCACGGCGGCTGACAGCAGCCAGCCGGCGTAGTTTTGCCAGGGGATGCCAAAGTAGCCGCCCGGTTGATCCCATACCCAGCAGCCCCACGCCACCATCTGTGGATCGAGAAAGAGGTCCCAGGCCGTGAAGGCCAGCGCCGCCGTGAGGACAAAGGCTATTCCGGGGCCGCCGGCGATCAGGTGCGCCACGGCCCAGGCCGGGGGAAGCATCATCAGCCACGCCAGGGGGATCAAGAGAGGCACGCCCCCTAGCTGCGGTTGCAGACGGGCGGTGTAGTGATAGCGACCAAAGGGCAGCCCGGTATGCGCGCCGAGGTATTCCACGCCCCAGCCCAGCGCCAGCACCAGGAGCGCCACGCGCAACGTCGGCCCCAAGCCCCACGCCGCCGCCAACATAGCAAGGCCGGTGGCGGCTTGCAGCAGCACGCCTAGATTGATGGCCGCCCGTTCCGCTTCAGCGCCCCAATGCTTTTTGAGCGCCGGCAGCGCCAGCAGTTCCAGCACCCAGGCCAGCAAGAGAAGGCGCGGCAAAATTGGCAAGGCTACTACGATGGGCCAAATTTGGGCAACCATAGGGGGGCCTGCGTCAATCGTCTTCAGGGACTATATCTGCGTCGGCGTCTTCGGCCTCTGCAGCCGGGGGTTCTGGCGCGCCCGGCTGGGCCACGACCTGTACCTCGCTCGCGGCAAAGCGGAAACGTTGCCGCTCCACGCGAGGGCCGTCGGGGGGAATTTCGACGACGACATCGCCTTTGAGGATGTCCAGATCGATCACCCGTCCGATGCCTTTCTCCGTGCGCACGCGCGATTTGAGGCGGGGCAGCAGTTTGGCCTCCTCGAGATAGACTTCGTGTTCGTAGCCGAGGCAGCAGCGCAGCCGCCCGCACATGCCGGTGATGTCCGTCGGGGCCATCGAGATGGTTTGATCTTTCGCCATGCGGATGGACACGGCCTGAAATTCTGTCAGGAATCGCCCGCAGCAGCGTTCCTCGCCGCAGACGCCGTACCCTTGTAGCACCTTCGCGTGGTCGCGCGGCCCGACCGGGTGGAGTTCGATGCGGCAGTTCATCCGGCTCACCAGTCGGCGGCGCAGGTTAGCCAGTTGTTTCTTGCTGGCGTTGCCGGTACACGAGACGAGGGCGTTGCTGCCATCCAGCGTGAATTCCGCCGCAAACAGTTTTAGTTCCGGGGCGTGTGTACGTGTCTCTTCCTTGCCAACTTCTAACAAGCGTTTGCTGCGCTCCAGCATCACGTAATACCGCGCCATGTCCAGGCCGGTTGCCAGGCGTAGCAGCGGCTTCAGTTTCTTGGGCGACACGCCGGCCGGAAATTCAGGCAGCGCGCACACAATCCGCCCGGCCTGCTCTCCATAGACGGTTTCCACTACCACCCAATCATTGACCTGCACGGTCATTGTGCTGGGAATATTGAAGTGATAGGGCTTCCCTGCCGGTTGAAAACGCACTCCGGCCAGCACCGTCGGTTTGACCTGTTCCATAAAGTCTGTTTCTGTCATTAGTTTGGCCTTCATTCAGAATCGGTTCCCCACAACTATACCCTAGCCACGCATTTTTGCAACCTGTGACGTTTGACAAATTACCCCCCCCCGTTAGAATGACGGGCATGTTTGCTCTTAACCAAAAAACACAGCACGCGGAACGCGATCAGCTCAGCGTCTTGCTGGCCGTGACCCTGCTCAGTGCGACTTTGTTTCGCTTTGTCGAACTGCCGACTTTCACTATTTGGAGTACTCCCCAAATTTTAGGGTCGCCACTCCGGTTTTCTATTGGCGGGGATTGGATGCTTTCCGTTTTGATGACCGGCCTGGTGGCGACTGGCGTGCTCTCGATTATGCAGACCCATCCCTTGCGTCAGGCGCAGGAGCGCTGGTTGGGTTTTTCGCTTATCACGCCGACGCTGGGGGCGTTGTTGTTGTCCCGGCTGCTGGTGCGCGCCACCGCCGCGTGGTCGGTATGGCTGATCACCTTGCTGCTCGGCGGCGTTGTGTTGGGCGTTCTGGTCTACTTGAGCCATCGCGCGTTTTCTCCGCAGGCTACCGCTTATCCCAGTGCGCGTACTTTGCTCAATATCTTGGATTATCTGCTCGGTTTTGTGCTTTTTAATCTGACCATCGAAGGCCAGGAGCGCGCGCTGGTGATCGCCCCTTCGATTTTTTTGTTGAGTGGATTCCTGGCTTTGGAATTGCTCAGCGCCAGCGGCGTGCCGGCCGGCGCGGTGTTGCTTTACGGTGGCGTCATTGCCCTGTTGGAGAGTGAAGTCGCCTGGGTCATCGGCTATTGGCCTGTTTCCGCCTGGACTGCGGCCACGCTGCTCACGTTGGGGTTGTATTTGCTCAACGGTATTACTTACCAACTGCTGCTGAAGCGTCTTACCCGTCAGATCGTGATCGAATTTGCCACAATGGCTCTGCTGATGTTCTTGCTGGCTTTATGGATTAGACCGTAAGCCATTCCCGGCTGAAGAAATTAACTATCTCACGCAAAAGCACCAGGCCCGCCAAGTTCTTTACTTTGCGCCTTTGCGTGAAGCTTCCTCCTTTTTCAAGGGATTGCTCATTAACCGGCGGTTCACCAGCGGTTGGATGAAAATGACTATCAGACTACTAGACTAAAGACTATCGGACTATTTTCAGAGGAATTCATCATTAACCGGCGGTTCACCAGCGGTTGGATGAAAATTTTCACCACAAAGGACACGAAGGACACAAAGGGTTTTCTCTGTGAACTCTGTGATCTCTGTGGCTATTTTCAAGGGAGTCATTTGCTGACTATTTTTGAAGGAGATCGTCATGAACGAAGAGAAAACTGGCCTGCAAGCCAAACTTACGCCGCGCCTGGCGCGTCTGGAGGAGTTGGCGTATAACTTCTGGTGGTCGTGGCACCGGGCCTCCCGCGACCTTTTCAAGCAACTGGATCTGCAACTGTGGGCCACGACCCGTCACAATCCTATTCGCATTCTGCTGGAGACGCCGTCGGAAAACATCCAGCGGTTGACCAGCGATCCGCTGTTTTTGCGCGACTTGGACGCGGTGTTGATGGAACTGGACAAGGATGTTAAGAATGGTCGGCCCTGGTATGTTCAACAACACCCCGATCTACAACAGCATACCATCGCTTATTTTTCCGCTGAATTTGGCCTGCACACTTCGCTGCCTATTTACTCCGGCGGCCTGGGGGTCTTGTCCGGTGATCACATCAAGGAAGCCAGCGACCTGGGACTGCCTTTTGTCGCCATCGGCTTTTTGTATGAGCAGGGGTACTTCCGCCAGCGCTTTGACGCCAGCGGGTGGCAGGAGGCCATCTACCCGCCGCTGAATCTGGCCGAGGCCGCGTTGCGCCCGGCGCGCTGTGCGGAGGGGGAGGGTGAATGTCTGTTCACCTTGCGCATTGGCGACCGCGACGTGCTGCTCAAGGTGTGGGAGACGCACGTGGGGCGCACGCGCCTGTATTTGATGGATGCCAATGTCGAGCAAAACGCCCCCTGGGATCGCCAACTGACGGCGCGGTTGTACGGCGGCGATCAGGAGATGCGCCTTCAACAGGAAATCATCCTGGGGATCGGCGGCGTCAAAATCTTGCGCGCCCTGGGTTACAATCCGCGCGTGTGGCATATCAATGAAGGCCACGCGGCCTTTTTGTGCCTGGAACGCGCCCGTGAGTACGTGGCGCAGGGTTTGAGCTTTGCCGAGGCGCAGGGCCGTATCCGCGCCGGCGCGGTCTTTACCACGCACACGCCGGTCCCGGCCGGGCACGACACCTTCGATTTTGGGTTGATGGAAAAGTATTTCTACCCCTTCTGGCCGCAGTTAGGGATGAGCCGGGAAGAGTTCTTGGGTCTGGGTAACCACAATGACGCCTTCAACATGACCAAGCTGGCCTTGTTGCTCTCCGGGCGCGCGAATGGTGTGAGCGCCATTCATGGCGCCGTTTCCCGCAAGATGTGGGTGAATCTTTGGGATAACGTCACTGAGGAGACGGTGCCCATCCAACACGTCACCAATGGCGTCCATCTGCCTTCGTGGACAGGGGAGGCTATGCACCGCCTGTATCGCAAGCACATCAGTCCCGACTGGGTCAAACATCAGGACGACCCGCTGATGTGGGCGCGTATCGAGGATATGCCGGAGGAAGAATTGTGGCAGGCGCATGTGGCGATGAAACGCAAAATGCTTTCCATTATCCGCGAACGGGCTCGTGACGCCCGTATTCAACAGGCCACGCCGCCGGATCAACTGCTGGCTTCTGGCATCTTCCTGGACCCGGACGCGCTGGTGATCGGTTTTGCGCGCCGCTTTGCTACCTATAAGCGGGCCTACCTGATTTTCAACGACATCGAACGGCTTAAACGGCTGATCCACGACCGTTACCGCCCGGTGCAGTTCCTCTTTGCCGGCAAAGCGCATCCGGCGGACGATCCGGGGAAGATGCTGCTGCAATACATCTATAACATCGCCCGCAACCCGGAGTTCGGGGGGCGCATCGCTTTCGTGGAAGATTACGATATGCACGTCTCCCGCTACCTGGTGCAGGGAGTGGACGTGTGGTTGAACACCCCGCGCAAGCCCAACGAAGCCAGCGGCACCAGTGGGATGAAGGCCGCGTTCAACGGGGTGCTCAATCTGAGTATTATGGATGGCTGGTGGGCTGAAGCGTACAACGGTCGTAACGGCTGGAGCATTGACGCCGGGGCGGAATACGAGGACACCAACTGGCAGGATGGGGCGGACGCCAACGCCCTCTATCACATCTTGGAAGAACAGGTAGTGCCGCTGTACTATCAACGTGACCGCGACGACGTTCCGCGTGGGTGGGTGGCCATGATGAAAGAAGCTATCCGCACCATCGGCCCACAGTTCTCTACGCGGCGGATGGTGAAAGAGTACACCGAGAATTATTACGTCCCTGCGCTCAAGGAGACGCTGGCGCTGGAAAAAAGCTGAAGACTTAATACACTCCCAATTTTCGTAACTGTTCCTCGCTCATCCCAAAGTGGTGGCCGATTTCGTGACGCACGACGCGCGCCACCATGGCGCGCATCGCGGCTACCGTCGCGCAGCGCATCTCGATGGGGCGCCGATAGATGCTGATCTTGTCCGGCAGCACCAGCCCGTAGTGATGGGTGCGGTGCGTCTGAGGGATGCCGTGATAGAACCCCAGCAGGTCGGCAGGATGATGCGCGCCCACCCGACGCAGCGTCTCAGTATCCGGCCAATCTTCCAGAACCACTTCCACATTCTCCAACTTGTCCTGAAAAAATTCGGGCAGAGTATCCAGCGCTTCGGCCACCAGGATTTCAAACTCTTCGCGTTTCATAGCGCCATTATAATCTTGTGGATAACTTGCTGCAAGGTGGTTCCCATGCTAGAATGAAGAAAATCAGCAACAAGGAGACCCATCCATGTTAGTCAAAGATCGAATGACCGTGACTCTGTATACCATTAAGCCGGAGATGCCGGTGGCCGAGGCGCTGAGCTTTATGCGCCAGCACAAAGTCCGGCGTTTGCCGGTGGTGGATAAAAAAGACCGGCTGATCGGCATTATCTCGGAGAAAGACCTGCTCTACGCTTCCCCTTCGCCGGCTACCAGCTTGAGCGTCTATGAGGTTGGCTATCTGCTCTCTAAACTGCAAGTGAAAGAGATTATGACGAAGGACATCGCCACGATTTCGCTTGATGCGCCTCTGGAAGAAGCCGCCCGCATCATGGTGGATCGTGGGGTCGGAGGGCTGCCGGTGATGGACAAGGACAAACTTGTCGGCATTATCACCGAGACAGATGTCTTCAAAACCACCCTGGAACTCCTGGGCGCGCGCGACGCTGGCATTCGCTTGACGTTGGCCGTTGCCGACAAGCCCGGCACGTTGAGCCAGATCACCGGCGCCATTGCCGCGTTGGGCGGCGACATTACGACCCTCGGCACTTTCTACAGCACCCCCGGCGATAAGGGGTTGCTGCTGATCAAAGTCAAAGGCGTTCCTAAAGAAACGCTCGTCAAGGCGATGGAGGCGATTCAAGCCCGCGTCACTGACGTGCGCAATGTTTAGAGACGATAAAAGGTAACTTGCCACCCATCAGGAGTAGCAGATGCGCATCGGTCTCATTTCTGACACCCATAATGAGCATCCAAGAATCCAGCAAGCGTTGGAATCCTTTCGCCAACAGCAGGTCAGCATCGTGTTTCATGCTGGCGATGTGACCGATGCGGCTACGTTGCGGTTGTTTGCGGGATTTGATGTGTGGCTGGCTCAGGGCAACATGGACCGCGACCTTAAATTGCGCCCCACTGCGCAGGAACTGTTCGGTTTCGGGCGGATGGCAAAAGTTCACCATCTCTCGGTGGCCGGCTTGGCCGTTGCCCTGCTGCATGGCGATGACAGTGTCACCCTGGACTCTCTCATCCATAGTGCGACGTATGCGCTCGTCATTCACGGCCACACACACATTCCGCAGGATGAAACTGTCGGCGCGACGCGCGTCATCAATCCCGGCGCGTTGGTGCGCATCCCCACCTGCGCGATCCTTGACCTGGAGACCGGTGATCTGACCTGGCTCGAACTGTAAAGGAGTGTTCCCATGCATCTGCAAGAAAGTAAACGGGTGTTACGCCAGTCCGATCTCTTCAGTGATCTGAACGAGATTCACCTGGATTTAGTGTTGATGGTCTGCGAAGAAATTAACTACATGGCAGGGGAACTCATTTTCCAGCAAGGCGAACCGGGCAATGCTATCTACATCATCGCGCGGGGTGACGTAGAAATCTTTCTCCAAAGTGAGGACGCCGAAAAGGAACAGTTCGTGACCACGTTGGGCGCCGAAAGCACCTTTGGCGAAGTGATTCTGGTAGAAGAAAGCCGCCGCACGGCCTCCGCGCGCAGCCAAAGCGACGCGCAACTCATCCGTATTCCCCGCAACCGCCTGCTCAAATTATGTCAGGATTATCCGGAAATCGGCTTCCACATTATGTACCGCATCGCCGCCGAGCTGGCGCGCAAACTTCATTCCAGTAACGTCAATATCCGTGAGCAACTCTTCCCCAAGACTGAAACGCCCCCTGCGGCCACCGCTACCGCGACTGCCGGCGCCGCCGGGACGTAGAACCGGTCATACGCGATCGGGCCGGGCAGCAGCAGCAGATACCCGACAACGCCGGCGAGCAGCAGCGCGCCCCATGGGCGCAGTTGCAGCCGCGCCAATCCGCGCAGTCCCAATCCCCAGACCACGACGCGCCCCATCAGCAAGCCCCACCAGACCAGCGCTGCCGTGGGCGGAATCTGCGTCACCCGTTCTTGCCAGAAAGCATGCAGCGCATCCCCCCAGGCGTGGCGCTCCACCGACCATGCCAGCCGCACCCAGATGTTGTCCACCACGCCGGTCGTGGCCCACTCCTGCCCGGTCAGCGCCCGATACCACAGTCGGTGGCCCGGATCGAGCAGGCTCAGCATCACGCCCCACAGATGCGCCGCCGCCGCCTCACGGGGATGGCGCTGCACGATCTCCTGGGCCATGTTCGCTACCTGCTCCTGGCGCTGCTGTCCCTCGGCGCAGGGTAACGCTGACGTTATTTGTGGCTCCCAGCCATAGCGTGACCCCGCCTGCGCTACGATTTGTCCATACAAATATTCCCACGTCTCCGTCCAGGGATCGGCGTCTATATCATTGACCTCGGCCAGCGTGGCTACCGCGCTTACCCGCGCCACATTCTCCTCGAAGGCCGTCGAAAGCAGCCAGCGCCCCAGCACCCGACGGTTGCGCAGCAGCCAGGGGAATAGCAAAGCGGCCAGTATTAGCCAGAAGAGTATGATGGGTAGACGGTAGACGGTAGACGGTAGACGGTAGACGGGGGGAGAGGAGGAGGGGGAGAG
>JAKQHY010000010.1 GCA_029555965.1 Chloroflexota bacterium
CGGCGAAGCCTACGCCGAGGCCGGGCGCTGGCAGAATCGCGCGCCGAATGTGGTCGTGCGCAGCCACCGGCACCGGCACATCGAAGTCCGGGTGCCGACATCGACAGGCTACGGGATATCGTTTGTGACCGCCGGCTGGCAGCTGCAGACGCCGTTTGTCTGGCGCATGCCGGGCGGCCGGTCGAGCCTGCCACAGATCGGCGGCTCACTCATCCGGCAGGGCGACCATGAGCTGTACACGCGGCACTGGGTCAAGGACATTGGCCGCTCGAAGGCGGTGAAGATATGACGCACCCGCCGGTGATACGCGAAGATGAATGGCGCGCAGAGATTGACTCGCTGCGGCGCACCGGCTACGAGAGCCGGACAAAGGTGTGGACGCCGGAGATGGACGCCGCTCTGATCGCCGCACGCACGCCGGACGCTGACGGCCGCGTGGTGCTGTGGGATGACCTGACGCGGTGGTTCAAGGCGCGGTACGGCATTAAGAGCAAAGAATCGTTGAAGAAGAGACAGAGGGAGTTGCAGCAGGAGGACAGATAATAATGGTAGATAGTTCAGAAAATACGGAAGAATTTGAGCCAAAAAACATCGAAGAGCTGATATTTTGGGGGTTTGATCACGCAGGATGTGATGGGCTTCTTTCAGAAGAAGATCATAAGAAGTACACAGAATGGTTTCGTAAATTAATGTCAGGCAAAAATATAAATGACAGAAAACGCAAAAAATGCAAGGCTTAAACGCTATACCGACAAAGAGATTGTAGCCGCTCTGCGTGATTCCGGCGGGCTGGTGGAGATAGCCGCCCGCGAGCTTGGATGCAACGCTTCCACTATTTACCGCCGCATCGAAAAAAGCGACAAGGTGCGTGCCGCCATTGCCAGCGAGCGGGAGTTGCAGGAAGAAGGCAGGTTGTAGGTTTCGTAAACCAATGCATCACCGCAAGCGCAAAGGAATGGGCGGCGGGTCAGGTGATGACGTGATCCCGCTATGCTGGCAGCACCACAATGAGGCGCACGTGATCGGGCCGGTTCGATTCAACGAGAAATACGGGGTAGTGACATGCACGAGTCAGAGATGGGAAGTATTGCAGAGTAGAGCATAAATAGGTGCATAATGGGACATCCACTAAAGCCGAGCCAACATCGGGCGGCTAAATTAAAAATAAGCAGGCTATATCTTCAAGGCATGACTCAAAGTGAGATAGCTGCGGATTTAAAGCTTAACCAGGGTACTATCAGCCGATTTCTGGATGAGCTTTCGCGTGATTGGCTTGTTGAGGGCGTGTTCAATTTCAACGAAGCAAAAATAGAGCAGCTGCACAAGGTCAATGCACTTGAAATTGAGTATTACGATGCATGGCGGCGCAGTATAGGCATAAAGATCGAAACCACGAACACAGAGCGCGGCGCTGTTTACGGGACTAGCGGGGACGTGGTAACGCTTGAAGATAAGAAAACATTCAAATATAAAGACGTTGGAGATCCCCGCTATTTAGCTGGGATACAGTGGTGCATAGAACAGCGCTGCAAGATCATCGGCCTGTATGCGCCAACAAAGCAGGACGTGACCGGGAATATTGCCACTGCTGCCACATTCTCCGAATGGATAAAGATTGAGACCGAGCGCAATAAAAAGTAATCCCCTTGAATATCGGGACGATTGGAACGCATGGATAAGAGACATTCTCGGCGCTCGCCTTGACCGTGACCAGCGTAGAATCGTCGAGGATGTGCAGCACAACAGGCGAACATCGGTACGCAGCGGGCACGCACGCGGCAAGGATTACGTAGCGGCCTGTATATCGCTGGCGTTCTTATACAATCACTATCCGAGCAAGGTCATCAACACCGCGCCCACTGACCGGCAAGTAAAAGCTATCATGATGACAGAGATAGCCAAGCTCTACAATAAGGCCAAGGTTCCGCTTGGCGGCGAAGTGCTGACCGGCTTGATTCGCATGGACGCGGCGGACTGGTTTCTTATCGGGTTCAAGGCTGGCGATAAAGCGGTAGAGTCGTGGACCGGCTTTCATTCGCCCAATATCCTAGTGGTGGTGACAGAGGCAAGCGGGATTGCGGTTGAGACCTTTGAGGCGATAGAGGGCGTTCTCACTGGATCGCTTTCGCGCCTGTTGATCGTATTCAATCCGAATCGCGTAACGGGCGAAGCATTCCAGAGTTCGCGCTCTGCGCAATATGCCAAGCACAAACTGTCTTGCTTGAACGCACCGAACGTGCGGGCGAAAAAGATCCTCATCCCCGGCCAAGTAGACTATGAGTGGGTAGCTGACAAGGTTGGTAAGCCGGGATGGACGAGCACGATCAGCGAGGCCGACGTTGACGTTGTAGGCCAGCATGATTTCAAGTTTAACGGCCAATGGTACAGGCCAAGCGATTTATTTCTTGTCAAGGTTATGGGCGAGTTCCCGCGTGAGGGCGAAGATCAACTCATACCGCTCTCATGGATAGAAGCGTCAAATGAGCGCTGGCAAGAATCACAAAAGCCTGATGTCCCGCCAAGCATGGGATGCGACATTGCCGGAATGGGACGCGACCGAACCGTATTTGCAGAGCGCTATGAAAACTATGTCATGCCTCTTACTGTGCATAGCAAGAGCGATCACATGGTTAGCGCCGGGATGATCAAGAATCGATTGGCCGCGCACCTCGGGACGGCCTACGTTGACACAATCGGCGAGGGCGCGGGCGTTCATTCGCGGCTAGAGGAACAAGGGTGCAGTTCCGTATCGGCAAAGTTCAGCGAAAGCGCTGAGGGTTTACACGATGCGACCGGCGAGCGGGACTTTCTGAACATGCGCGCTTATTGCTATTGGGCGCTGCGTGACGCGCTTGATCCGAGTTTAGGCGGGACACTGTGTTTACCGCCAGACGATGAGTTAATTGAAGAATTGACCGAAATAAAATGGGTTGTGCAGAGCACCGGTAAAGTAAAAATGGAACCGAAAGAGGATATAAAAGAAAGGCTTGGGCGTTCACCCGATAAATCTGACGCTATCGCATTGACGTACTGGCCTGGTATGTCATTTGCGGCTATTTCCGCAACCGCCACTCGTGAGGGATTATAATGAATTTACCGTTTAATCTGCAAATTGGCCGCCGGCGCCCGCCGGATGTGCCGCAAGTGGTCCGGGCCAACGCATCACAGACGCGCGACTCATGGGCCGACCCGCTCAAATCTGCGCTCACCGGCTACATCGACCTCAAGGGCAATCTTGACCTTTTTGACACCATGCGCTCTGCGCTGCCGATTCTTGATGTGGCGGTGATCAAGCGCGCCGGGCTGATCGGCGATTTCAAGCTGGTAGCCGAGGACAAGCGCACGCAGGAGTTCCTCGACTGGTATGTAGAGAATGTCCGGGTGGGCTGGTTCGGGCGCGGCCTCTCGACATGGCTGCGGCAGATGATCGACTCCACGCTGGCCAAGGGATTCAGCGTAGGCGAGCTGGTGCCGGATGTATTCATGCGCTCGGTTGACCGGCTCAAGGTGGCGCGGGCCAACGAGTTCCGCTTTGCGCCCAACGAGCAGACCGGCCGGCTGGATATCGTGCAAGTGCTGGACGGACAACTGCTGCCGATAAAACTTGAGAACCAGGACCTCATCCACTACCTCGCTTTTGACCTCCGCGACGGACACCCGCAGGGCGTTTCGATGTTCTCCTCTCTCCCCTTTATGG
>JAKQHY010000015.1 GCA_029555965.1 Chloroflexota bacterium
GGCGCAGCCTACCGCCATCGGCGGCTTCCCGGTCTCGCGCATTGACCGCACCGACGGGTACAAGTACGAACTCGGCGACCTGGGCTGGGTGCTCATCCGCTTCTCCGGCACCGAGCCGATTGCCCGCGTCTACTGCGAAGTAACGGATCCCGATGTGATCCCCGCCGTGTTGGATGGGGGATTGGAGCTGGCGGGGTTGAAAGAATAGCGAATGACGAATAGCGAATAGCGAAAAAACGCGGGCGCGACCAAATGTCGCGCCCGCCTGCTTTTACACAACGGTTCAGTTGTGCCACAATCTACCGGAACCAGGTCGCATATATAAGAGGGGAACATGCTGGTCAGCGGCCCGCTCCACATATAACATAGCTCGCGCCTCATTCAGGGCCAGGTCCACCACGCCATGCGCGGCCAGGCGCTTGTAAAATACTTCCGACAAACGCTGTGCTGTATACATAGATACCTGATCTTGCATTGCAATCACCATTGGGACCCCACCCCGTCCCAGACGCGAGCCAACACCGGCAAATGCAACGGTTGAGGTATGCGCAGCGCTTTCACACGCAGCCAGAAACACAAGGCGCGGACGTTGCTGCACATCCAGATGGTTAAACATATTTACCATATCTGCATCACTAATAACACAGGCATTACCCGCAATATCCTGCAACAACAAAGCCCCTTCACCGCTTCGCTGGCTAAACTTACCATGCGCCATAATATGTAGAGCCTGATATTCCCCCTCGTGCAAGGCCTCGCCAATACACGCTAATGTAACCGGCGCAGGCAATACCTCAAAATGAATGTGCGTTAAGGATACTTGTGTCAAAGCCGTAACTTGAGTATCAGGCAACGGGGCCAGGTTGTAATCCTGCAAATTCCGTGGGTTTGCCACGGCCACTAACACGCGCACCGGCGGCTGTGGCAACACGTCTGGCCATTCGCCCGACGCAGGCATAAGGCGCGAAAACGGCGTATTGTTGTTTGCCGCGAGAAATCCCCGATCATAGAGCAATTCCCATGGCAACAACTGCAACTCGCAGGCCGCTTCATCTATATTCAAACAAATACGCCGTTGTGCGGCGTCCCCTTCAACGTTGGCCCAGGCCCGCAACACGTGGGGATCGGTTACCAGGGCCGTAAACAGACGGCGACCATCCGCCTCCCAATCACCCGTGCTTACCCACGGAATTAGATCCGCCGACAAATACCCTCGCCCAAAAACCTGAACTTCAGGACTGTTGGGATCATCCCAGATCAAATCTACCGGATAGCCGGCTTCTTGCCTGGGTAAAATACAGATCTCCAGGGTGGGGAAAACTCGGAGAGGCGTCACCGCTAATGGATAAGATTCTTCTGAAGAGGGTGCGCCCGCCCGGGTCGGCGACAAAGGATCAGGTCGCGGCGCTGTCGCTGGTGGGAGGGTGTCTTTCGACGCGGTTGCCGGCGACAATTTTGGCAACGCGAGCGCAGCGGTGGACGGCGCGGACTTCCCCGGCTGCACCACGGGACAGCCCATACATAGTTCGTTAAAACTCACGCCTAACACCTGCAAGGCCAGATCATTCAGTTCATATATAATTGCCGCCCGCTCGGCGCGACGTGTTTCCGTGCTGCCATAAAGCCGCTCCGTGCGGAGATTATCCGCTAACCGGTCGGCCAATGTCATCAACACCGCCTGATGTTGCGCCGGTAACGCCGCCTTCATTGCGGCCAATCCCTGCGCATAATCTATGCCGATCACGTCACGCATCCTCCAGCACGCGGTTGATCAAGTATACTGTCACCGGCTGGCCGATGCCTTTGAATTGCATCCCCGGCACGGGCGTGGCGTCCACCTTATCTTTGACTAACTCATACGTCGCCTCGCTGACCAGCACCTGGCCGGTCTTGGCAACCGCACAGATGCGCGCCCCCAGGTTGGCGGGACGCCCGATGACAGTGTAGTCGGTGCGCTTCTCACAACCGATCTCACCCACGATGGCCTCCCCTGTCGCCATGCCCACGCCGATGCCCTCGGCGCCCACGCCGCGCTCCGCCTGCCAGCGCGCCAGCAATTGCGCGTAGCGCTCCTGCATCGCCAGCCCCACCCGCACGGCCCGCAGCGCGTGATCGGGCTGCGGCAGCGGCGCATTGAACAACGCCATCACCTCGTCGCCCACGAATTTATCCAGCGTGCCCTCAAATGAGAGGACAACATCCGTCATTTCACTCAAATACGCATTGATAAACTCCACCAGCGTTTCCGGGTCGGTACGCTCAGCCAGCGCCGTCGAGCCGCGCAGGTCAGCGTAGAGCACCGTCAGGGTTTCGCGCTCGCCCTTCAGGATGGCCTCTTCAGGATGCGCTAACAAGGCTTCCATGATGTGCGGGTCCAACGAGCGTCCCAACACGCGGCGCAAATTGCGCTTCTCCATGCTCTCCAGAATGGCCGTATCCATCTGGCTGACGATGGCCCGCAACAAGCGGCGATCATCTGACGTAAACGCGCGCTGCGGGTCGCGGTGCAGCGCGCCAAACACCCCGATAATCTCATCTTGCAAAATCAGCGGGATGCACATCACCGCGCAGCGCGCTCTGGTCTCATTTTGATTACACACCAGTTCGCCGCTTTCCATCGCTTCGTTTGCCAACTGGTTGATCAGGCGATAATAGCGGGTATCCCGCAGCAAATCTTCGTGGGTGATGGCGCGCATTTCCAGCCGTTCACCTTTGGGATTGTAAAGCATCACAAAGCCCATTTCTGCCTGGATCACCTTGCACAGCTCTTGCAACACCACATCCAACATCTCATCAAAAGGCAAATGCTGGTCGCGGATGCGGTCAAATTGATAAATCGTCTCCAACTCTTTATTGCGCTGCTCCAACTCGTGGTAGGTATACGCCTGGATTACCGCAGAATCAATCTGGCTTTCCGCGATCTCTAACAACGCCATATCATCGTCACTAAAAGGCGCCGAGGCGCGCGTCAGCAGTAATAGCCCCAGCGGCAAATTCTGACACTCCATAAAAATCGGGATCAACGCCAACTGCAAAGTCGCCGGAACATGGGACAACACTTCCGGCGGCAACACTTCCTGAGCCGGCCAAATGGTTAACGCATCCAACGTCAGGGCTTTTTCCGCCACGTCCTCTAACAACGCCGAATGAAGTTGCAACCACCCCTTATTGTGCTCATTGACAACCTTTAACTCCAGTAACTTAGTTTCGGGGTCAATCAAATACAAAAGGCACAGATCGGACTTGAATTGCTCCGCCACAATGTTCACGATTCCTGACAACATCGCCATCGGCCCCTGCGCGCTATCCCGCACACCGTCAATGGCTAACACGATTTCCAATTCTCTTTGCTTGAGTTGTAATTGCTGTTTCAGGTCACCCATTCCATCCCTCCTGGTAACACAAACCTTCCTTTGAAAATTCGCAGATACTTGTATTCAAGGAACCGTTTCCCGGTTACGATAGGGCCATCAGCCCTCATCTTAGACGTGGGGAGCTATGTTTACAGCCTTGAATACGCCTGTCTAGTGTAACACAGGTTATGAAACGAACAAGAGAAACGCCACAAATGAAGTGGTTGCCCAAACCCATATCCGTGCTATACTAAAGGCAGTTCAGGTCATGAGGAATAAGATGGCAACCGTTCAAAGTCAGGCCCTCCTTAACGTTCAACTCCTTGGCAACCAGGAGTTATACCCGTTTGGGAGCAATTGACCCCGAAACATTGAGCAGACAACAGCAGATGACGCGCCTCCCAAACGGAGGCGCGTTTTCTTTTTGGTCAACGGATAGAACGGATTAAGAACCTATCCGAAAATTATAGCGGCGTTGTGCCGCTGCGCCGGGTCTTGCGGCTAAAGCCGCTTTCAGGAAGGTATTTTTTCGTGGGCGGGCGTAGCCCGCCCACGAAAAAAATACCCTTCAAACCGCGCCTTTAGGCGCAAATCGTGGGCCAAAACGAATTTTCGGATAGATTCTAAACGGAAGGAGTATAGAATGTGTACAGTCACAATGATACCGGAGGTGATTTCCCGGACGCCCCAGTTCCCGGCGTCCGGGGCGCTCGTGTTGTGAAATTTTCAGGTTATTGTTTTCTATTCACAAAATTTCACAACATAATAAGGAGATCGAGCCATGAACACCGAATACAATCCCTGGGAAATGGAGGCCCGTTGGCGCGCGCGCTGGGCCGAAGAACAAGTGTATCGCACCCCTGCCCTGTCGGGTGAGGGTGAAACTGCCCGCCGGACGTTCTATTGCCTGGACTTCTTCCCCTACCCTTCCGGCGCGGGATTGAGCGTGGGCCACGGGCGCAACTACGTCCCCAGCGACGTAATCGCCCGCTATCACCGGATGCGCGGCGACGCCGTCCTGCACCCGATGGGCTGGGACGCCTTCGGGCTGCCCGCCGAAAATGAGGCCATCAAAACCGGCGCGCATCCCGCCGACAGTACCCGCCGCTACGCAGTTAACTACAAACGACAACTGGACTTACTGGGCTGTTCCTACGATTGGGAGCGCGAGATCAACTCTGCCGACCACGCCTACTACCGATGGAACCAGCACTTCTTCCTGATGCTATACCGGCGTGGCCTGGCCTACCGTGCCGAAGCCCCTGTCAACTGGTGCGAAAGCTGCCAGACGGTGCTGGCTGCTGAAGAAATCGAGCAAGGCAACTGCTGGCGCTGCCACAATCCCGTCGCTCAACGCACCCGCAAGCAGTGGTACATCCGCGTGACCGCCTACACCGACGAACTGCACGCCGACCTGGATCGCCTGGACTGGCCGGAACACATCCTGGCGATGCAGCGGCATTGGATTGGACGCAGTGAAGGCGTGGAAATTGAGCTGAAAGTAATGAGTAATGAGAAAGAGGTAATGAGTAATGAGATGTCCTCACTCATTGCTCATTACTCATTACCCATTACTTCCCCCGCCATCACCGTCTTCACCACCCGCCCCGACACCTGGTTCGGCGTGACCTTCGTGGCACTGTCGCCGGAGCACCCGCTGGCCGAGGCCATTGCCGCGCCGGAACAGCGCGACGCCGTGCGCGCCTACATCGCCGCTGCCAGACTGCGCACTTCGGATGATCGCCACACCCGCGAGCCGGACGGCGTCTTCACCGGCGCTTACGCGGCGATCCCCGGCGGCGCTCCCGTCCCCATCTACGTGGCCGACTACGTGCTGGGTGAATACGGCGCGGGCGCGGTGATGGGTGTTCCGGCCCACGATACCCGCGACTACGCCTTCGCGCAGAAGTACGCGCTGCCCATCAAGACGGTCATCGTCCCGCCCGGCGACGACTCTGCGCCCCTGCCCACCACCGATCCCGGCGTCCTGATCCACTCCGGGCCATTCGACGGCATGAACTCCGAAGATGCCATTGCCGCCATCACCGCGTGGATGGAGGCGGAAGGCTTCGGGCGACGCGCCACCCACTTCCGCCTGCGCGACTGGCTGATCTCGCGGCAGCGCTACTGGGGGACGCCCATCCCCATCATCCACTGCCCGGCGTGCGGCGAAGTCCCCGCGCCCGAGGCCGATCTGCCCGTAATGCTGCCCCCGCTGCCCGACTTCCGCCCGCGCGGCGATGGGCGCGCGCCGCTGGCGAACGCGCCGGACTTCGTCGCCACGGTCTGTCCCCGCTGCGGCAGCCCTGCCGAGCGCGAGACGGACACGATGACCGGCTTCGTCTGCTCGTCGTGGTACTACATGCGCTTCACCGACCCGCACAATCCCACGCAGTCCTTCGACCCGGCGCTGGCCGCGCGCTGGCTGCCGGTGGACGTCTACGTAGGCGGCGCGGAGCACGCCGTCGGCCACCTGCTGTACTCCCGCTTCTGGACGAAGACGCTGGCCGACGCCGGACTGGTGGATTTCCGCGAGCCGTTCCCCGTGCTGCGCAGCCAGGGCGTGCTGCACGCCCGCGATCCGCGCACCGGCAAGGTGGAGCGCATGTCCAAGTCGAAGGGCAACGTCGTCACGCCGGAGAGCGTCATCGAGCGGTACGGCGCGGATGTGACGCGGCTACATCTGCTGTTTATAGGGCCGTTCGAGGCCAACGTGATCTGGGAAACGGAGGAGGACGGCGTCACGCCGCAGCACATTGAGGGCGTGCGGCGCTTCCTACAGCGGGTGTGGCGGATAGCGAATAGCGAATGGCGAATGGCGAATGGCGAATCGCAAATAGCAAATGGCGAATGGCGAATGGCGAATGGCGAATGGGAGAGGCTCGAAAATGTTGCGCTATGCCGCGCTATGCATCGCACGATACGCGAGGTGACGGAACAGACTGAAGCGCTGCATTTCAACAAGGCGATCAGCGCGCTGATGACGTTCAGCGGGGAAGTGGAAAGCTATCAACGGCAATTTGGGATGACGGCAGAAGGCTTCGCTGCCTGCGCGACGCTAGTGAAGCTGCTGGCGCCCTTCGCGCCCTTCATCGCGGAGGAAATCTGGCGCGGCTGGGGCAACGCCGAGAGCGTCCACATCCAGCCGTGGCCGGCGTGGGATCCGGCGCTGGCGCAAGTCGAAGAGGTGGAGATGGCCGTGCAGGTCAACGGCAAGGTGCGCGACCGCATCTGCATCGCCGCCGGAACAGCCGAGGAGGTCATCCGGCAAAGTGCGCTGGCTGCGCCCGGCGTCCGGCGCGCGCTGGAAGGGCGCACCGTGCGCCACATCGTCATCGTGCCGGGGCGCGTCGTCAACATCGTCGCCTGAAATCTCAACGGATTCAACGGATTTGAACGGATTTCTTTTCCGTTCAATCCGTTCAATCCGTTGAGAATTTTTGCTTCAAGACCCGTTCAAGCTCGAACGGCGCCACTCCACTGATGACGACGTCGCCGGTTTCGGTAATGACAACTTCGGCGGGGGGAACGGCCTGGATGTCCGCGAGGGTGTAGCGGTCGGTCAGCAGGTGGATGGTTTGGTTGGCCGATCCCAGCATCCCGTGGCCGAGCGGCTGCGTCGCGTCGTAGCGCCCGGCGATGAATACGTCCGCGCAGGCCAGCAGCTCGGCGGCGGCGGGGAAAACTTGCACTTCGTCCCAGGTGTAGCCGGTGAAGATCAGCGTCGAGAGCGCCGTTTCGCGCCGAATACGCTCCAACAACGCCAGCAGTGGGTCAAATTGCTGCAACGGCTCCCCGCCGCTGAACGAGACGCCCTCAATCGCGTCGCCCAGCGCGACGATCTGGGCGAACAGGGCGTCTACCGGTGTCAGCGTCCCGCCCTCCGGGGGTTGCATCTCCGGGTTGAAGCAGCCGGGGCAGCCGAGCGTACACCCTTGCATCCACACCACCGCCCGCGCGCCCGGCCCGTTGGCGCGACTGCCCGGCAAAAACCGCGCGACCCGCAACGTTTGCATTCAACCCGATCCCATGAAAGTACAAGGCTGTTTCACGCAAAGGCGCAAAGACGCAAAGTAAAAAACAAAAAAACTTGGCGAGCTTTGCGTCTTGGCGTGAAATTGCTACCCGGCCTTCACCTGCTCCCAGTCCTGCGCGGCATCCGCCACGCCGGCGCTCGCTTCCGGCGTCATCTCGCGGGATTCGATCTGACCGCCGAGGGCCGCTTCCAACGCCTTCGTCACTTCCAGGCAGCGCCCCCCCTGGATGCCCCGCACTTCAATCCGCACCCGGCCATCTTTTTCAATGAAGACTTCGATTTCTTGGAGTTCCATGTTCACGCTCCCTGCAAACAGGCTCAACGGATTAAACGGATTGAACGGAAAAATCCGTTGGATTCCGTTTCATCCGTTGAGAAATTCTTTATGCCATCTGGCGCAACACCAGGTGAACTTGCCCGCCGCGCTCGACTTGCTCCGAGACCATCTCAAAGCCCTGGGCCTGGAGCTTGTCGCACACGGCGTGGTAGGCGTAGCGCTGCGTCACTTCCTGCACAAATGTCTTCTGGTTGACGCCGCGCACGCCCCACCAGTCGGCCACCACCTCGTAGGCCTCGCCGCGTTTTTTGAAGCCGATGGGATACCCCTTGGTCTTGACTACCAGATCGGCCTCAGTACGCTGTCCGCCAAAACCCCGCACCTTGTTGCCTTCCTCATATTCGTATTTCAGGTCAGCCAGCGCCCGTTTGAGATACTCCAATTCCACAATCTGCGTCTTGATGCGTGTAAAATGCGACATAGTGACTCCTCCGAGAATACAAGACTGTTTCACGCTAAGGCGCAAAGACGCAAAGTAAAAAAAACTTGGCGGGCTTGACGCCTTGGCGTGAGATTTTCATCAGCGCGGCGACGCCGCCGTCAAGCGCGCGCCGTAGTTGAACGAGGTCGTCTCTTCGTTGCGGTCGGTGGCGGGCGGCGGCTCCGGCGAGAGGGCGGAGATTTCCGCGCGCATTTCGGGCGTCAGCAAGAGATCCAACGCGCCCAGCGAACCCTCCAACTGCGCCACATTGCGCGCGCCAATGATGGGCGCGGTGATCGCCGGGTGGCTCCCCACCCACGCAACGGCCAGACTGACCGGGTTGTACCCGTGCTCTTTTGCAAACTGCGTGAAATCTTCGGCGACCTGATACACCCACTCGGCGCCATAGCGTGTCTGGTACATCGCGTTACTCACCAACCGCCCGCCCTCCGGCTTCCGCGCGACGCCATACTTGCCGGTGAGCAATCCGCCGCCCAACGGGCTATACGGGATCACACCGAGGCCTTCGGACTGCGCCAGGGGCAGGATTTCCACCTCCGCCTGCCGCTTGACGAGATTGTACATCGGTTGCAGGCAGGCAAACCTGGCCCACCCGTGCAACGCGGAGATACCCAACGCCTTGGCGATCTGCCACGCGGCAAAGTTGCTGACCGCCGGGTAGAGTACCTTGCCCTGGCGGACCAGATCGTCCAGCGCCCAAAGCGTCTCCTCGAGGGGCGTGACTTCGTCAAAGCGGTGCAGAAAATAGAGATCAACGTAATCAGTGTTGAGCCGCTTCAGGCTTTGCGCGATGGAGTGCATGATGTGCTTGCGACTCGAACCGCGCGCGTTGACGTCGTCGCCCATCGGGAAATGCACCTTGGTGGTGATGACCAGCTCGGCGCGCTGCCCCTGGATGAGTTTGCCCAGGATTTCCTCGGCGCGGCCATGCTGATAAACGTTGGCGCAGTCGAAGAAATTGATGCCCACATCGCGGCAGCGGTGGAACATAGCGGCGGACGTTTCCTCGTCCGCGTCGCCCCCAAAAGACATCGTGCCAAAGCACAAAGGCGAGACCTTGACGCCTGTGTTGCCTAACAGCTTGTATTCCATAGCTACCTCCTAAAAACAGGGATTGGGAATTAGGGGTTGAGGATTAGGGCGCGCCCCAGTCCATAAGCCCCGATCTCCCCAATGTTTACCACTGAATGGGGACGCCCCCGTGTTCAGCCAGATAAGCGTTAGTCTTTGAAAAGTGCTTGCAGCCGAAGAATCCCTGATGGGCCGACAGCGGCGAGGGGTGGACGGATTCCAGGATCAGGTGACGGGCGGCGTCAATGAGGGCGCGCTTGGACTGCGCGTGGCGGCCCCACAAAATGAAGACCAGGTGCTCGCGCTTGCAACTCAACTCGGCGATGATCTGATCGGTCAGGACGTGCCAGCCCAAATCCTTGTGCGAGGCGGCCCGGCCCGCCTCGACGGTAAGCGCGGCATTGAGCAGCAGCACTCCCTGCTCCGCCCAGCGCGTTAGATCGGGGGAGAAGGTTTGCGGTTGACCGCCATACACATCCATTTCGATTTCCTTAAAAATATTCAGCAGGGAGGGCGGCGCCTTCACTCCCTGGGGCACAGAAAACGCCAGTCCGTTCGCTTGACCCGGTCCGTGATACGGGTCCTGGCCGACAATGACCACCTGCACGCGCTCAAATGGCAGTGTTTCCAGCGCGTAGAAAGTGCGCTCGCGGGGCGGATACACCGTCGTCTGCACGCGGCGCGCGTCCGCCTTTGCCAGCATCTCCAAATGATAGCCGGTCTGCATCAAAGGAATCGTCTCCTGCCAGGTCTGCATAGATACCTCCGTGGGTTGAGTTTGGCCTAAGTTTAGTGCAGATCGGGGTTTGGGCAAGTGCAAAGTCCGTCGCCGCAAAACACCTTTAGAATCTATCCGAAAATTCGTTTTGGCCCGCGATTTGCGCCTAAAGGCGCGGTTTGAAGGGTATTTTTTCGTTGGCGGGCTGCGCCCGCCAACGAAAAAATACCTTCCTGAAAGCGGCTTTAGCCGCAAGGCCTGACGTAGTGGTACAACATCGCCATAATTTTCGGATAGGTTCTTAGGACTTACGCACGGATGGCGCTTTTGCAGCGCAGAACACGCTGAGGCCGCTGAGATCCTATAAAAATCTCTGCGCGCTTTGTGTATTCTGCAGTAATACTCACTGGATTGCGTCAGTTCTAGCCTTTAAAAATCCGGGCTTTGGCCGTCTTCTGCGCCGCAATCATATATTCCGCATCGCTTAATACGACAAATTTTCCTCTCAACTGGTATGCAACATATAGGGGTAATATCAAATCTTCTCGTAAAACGGCTTGTAAAATTTTCAAATACCTGATATAATACAACTGGTCTGTTATACCCCCAACCTAAGCCAGGGATTGACTACACAGGAGGAGCATGATGAAAATACTGCATCGGGGAATATTGGGCGCCGCCATGGTGTTATTGGTATTGTTGGCCGCGATTCCTGTAGTCTGGGCTACACCGGAACAAAGTCTGCACAATCAATCTATTCCAACCCGCACATCTGCGCCGCCGCAGACCGAGCCGGCCCCCACGCCAGTGATGGCAGCCTCTGGCCCACAACGAAATTTGGATGCCGCGTTCTCGCAGACGGCCGACGCGACCCCCACGCCAGAACCACCCAAGTCCCATTCCGGCGCGCTGCCGGCCCTGCCCGATCTGCCGGACATCGCCGCGCTGCCGGGACGGCAAACGGGAGCATCGGACGGCTCCGGCGCAGGCGATCAAGCCGGCGACATCGCCGGCATTCCCGAGCACCCCGCAAACGGGCCAAACGCGCTTCCCTTTGAAGATTCCTCGTCTGAAAATATTCAGGCCGACCACAGCCCTTTACGGTGGCTATTCCCCGGACACTCGGCTTCACAGCCACTTGCATTGCCCGCACTTTTGGGCATGAGTCTGCTGATATTGGGCATTGGACTGTTAGTCTTTGCTGGACGCCACTCTGCGAAGTAATCGGACGCTGGCATCGCCCGGCTCATCATGCAGCCATAGGGTAAAGGGGAACGCGATGAAAATGTATATAGACAAGAAGACTCTCTGTGTGTTTCTGTCATTGACGCTGGTGTTGACGCTGGCGCTAGGCTTGAGCCACAGCAAGCCGGTGCGGGCGGCCACCCTGACCGTGGATGGAACATGTACCGATTCCAACGGGGATGGGCTGTGCGACGACGGCGTGACCTACAAAACGATCCAGGCAGCCGTCAACGCCGCCGTAGCCGGGGACACGGTGCAAGTGCTGCCGGCCACGTATCCCGAACGGGTGCTGATTGACAAGCCACTCATCGTCAACGGCGATCCCGGCGACCTGGCGACGGCCGGGCCGGGCGGCAATGCGCCCATTGTGGACGGCGGCGGCGCGGCCGGCTACGGCTTCCGCATCGCGGCGGGCGTGGATAACGTCAGCGTCAGCGGGTTCATCATCCAGAATTATGGCGCCGGCCCGGAATCCGCCGGCGGTCAATCGGCGGGCGTGGGCGCCGTCAACCCCACACTGGATCCGACCACGGCGATCACGGTGAGCGACAATCGCTTTGAAGACATCAACTGGGCTTCGGTCTTCTTCTTCAACGGCGGGCAAAGCACCTTCCAAAACATCGCCATTCAGTACAACGTAGTCAACGTTGGTCCCTGGGCTTTGGACACCAACGTCTACGGTATCGAGTGTACGAACTGCGCCAACGCGACCATCGCCCACAACGTGGTCTCCGGCGGCGCCAACGGCATCGTGCTTTCGGCGCAGGGGTCGCCCGCGTATCCGGTGACAGCCGCCGACAATGCCATCCTCAACAATGAGGTGCGCAACGCCGACGAAGGCGACATCCTGCTGATGAGCTACGACCCCACCTGGACGACCGGCGCGCCGCGCTTGCAGGGGACGCGCATTGAGGGCAATACCCTGACCAACGATGGGACGCTGGGCGTCCAGGGCAACAGCGCCATCCTGGTCTATTCCTACGAAAACGGCGTGCTGGACGGGTTGAGCGTGCTCAACAACACCATCACCGTGGCCCATTGCGACAACATCCCCCTGGATTTGGCGACGGCGTCCAATATCACGCTGGACGGCAACGCCATCACCGTGGCGAATCCGGTCGTGGCCGGGCGCGTGCTGTATCTGAACACGGTGGGTGGAAGCCACATCAATGTGCTCAACAATCAGATTGCCATTCAGGGCGTGACGACGGCGGAACACTTCCACGCAGTAGATTTGAACGGCGGCGAGGCGCCGGGCGCGCGCAGCCGTAGCGGGGCGGGCGTGTGGAGCATCCAACACGCGTTCCCGCTGCCCACCGCAAAGCGTACCCACGCCGTGACCAGCCGCCCCGGGTTTGAGGGCGCGCGCATCTCCGGCAACACCTTCACCAGCGAGCGCGTGGGCGCGCACAGCGCGGGCGTCCGCCTGCGCGAAACCCTGCCGGCCACCGCCACGGTGAGCGTGCTGAACAACACCATCCGCGGCTTCTACAGCGGCATCTGGCCCAACGCCCCGCTGAACTTCTACGTCCGCGACAATCAACTGCTGCAAAACGACTACGGCCTCCTCACCTCCGGCAGCGGGTACAAACTCAACCTGATCGCCACCGGGAACGTCATCAGCGGCAACGGCGTCGCCGGCATCGCGCTGGCGGCCGGCGGCCCGATCTCGGCCACGTTGGGCGGGAGCCTGGCTGCCGCGAACACCTTCCGCAACAACGGGCCGGGCGGCGCGCTCAACCTCCGGGTCGAGCTGCCCGCCAGCAATCCCATCGTGGAAGCGACCTTCAACGACTGGGGGCCTACGGATGTCTGCGACATCGCCGCCACTTTCGACGAGCGCAGCGGCGTCCGATTGGTCCATTATTATGATATGCTGGCGGCAGCGGCCCCCACCATCATCCCGGCGGATAACGCGACCCCGTCGCACATCACGGGAACGCTGACGGGTCTCTACGCCCCGGCGGGCAACGTGGTCAGCTTTACCACCAACCTGGGCGTCCTGACCCCGGAAACGGACCTCGCCGACGTTGCCGGCGAAGCGCACAGCGCGCTGCGCTCGGACACGGAGGGCACGGCCACCGTCGTCGCTACGGCGGGGATGGCCTGCGCCTATACCGAAGCGGATCAGGTGGCGGTGGTCGTCCGCAACGCCGGACCTGGCCCCCATCTCGTCTATCTGCCGCTGGTCATGCGCAACTACACCCCGCTGCCCGATCTGGTCGTCACGGCGCTTGAGGCCAGCAGCTATGGCGTCACTGTCACCATCGAGAACTGGGGCAACGCGGCAGTGGATGACGCCTTCTGGGTAGATGTCTACATCAACCCGGACACCGTCCCCCAGAGCGTCAACGAAATCTGGATGTACGTGGGGGATTACGGGCTGGCCTGGGGCGTCCCGACCAACCTCACGCCCATGAGACCGCGCGACGTGCTGACCCTGACCATCGGCGACGCCTACTACTACCCCGAATACAGCAACGTGACCTGGCCGTTGACCGCCAGCACCGTGCTCTATGCGCAGGTGGACTCCAACAACCCCGGCATTGTCTTTGGCGCAGTGTTGGAAAATCACGAGGCCGAGGAACGCCCCTACAACAACATCTTTGGCCCGGTGCAGCCGTCCGTCATCCAACGTCAAGGGACGCCGCCCTCCACGGGAGGAGCGCGCCCGCGACCGGACGCCCTGCCGCCGCGACCCTCGCATCCATAAAGCGCTCAGGAAAGGAGAGGAGACTCATGCCCACAAAAAATACCCACCATCTGCACGCCTGGAAACTTTTCGCCGGCGGCCTGGCCGTTGTGCTGGCCCTGCTCATTGGCCCCTTGTGGCTGCAATCCGTCACGCTGGCGGCGCCACAGGCGCAGGGAACCCTGCCGCCGCGCTACACGCCCACGCCCGAAGCCACCGCGGTCACGCCCACCACCCCACCGCCCACCACCCCACCCACCACCCCGCAGGCCACCGAGTCCCCTGGCCCGCAGACCCCCGCCACCATCCTGCTGCCGGACACAGGCAGCGCCTTGACCGCGCCGGGGTTTGTTATTGCCGGCCTATCTCTGACCATCCTGGGCGTCACCCGCCTGGCATCGCATAAAAACCGGCGCGAGCAGCGCAAGGAAACCCAATAAAAAGCCCAACGTTCCAACGTTCCAACGTCCCAACGTCCCAACGTTCCAACGTTCCAACGTTCCAACGTCCCAACGTCCCAACGTCCCAACGTTCCAACGTTCCAACGTCCCAACGTTTAAACGCCTCAAGGAGGATTGCTATGCAGCGCGAAATACACTGGTCGCCGCCTTTCAAGCAACTGGGGGTACGCACCCTGCGGGTGCGCAACCGCTACTTGCTGCTGGTGGATATGATCACGCTCCCGCTGGCGGCCTACTTCGCCTTTATCCTGCGCCTGGACCTGCGCAGCCTGGACGTGGGCAGCTACCGGAACACCGCGCTGGTGTTTGCCGCCGTCGCGCTCGCGGTCAAGGTGAGCGTCCTGTTGCACCTGGACGGGTACAGCCGGTACTGGCCCTTCGCCAGTATGCCGGAACTCGACCTGGTAATTCAAGCCATCCTTGTGGGGGAGGCGCTCACGGTGGCCCTGGGGACGATCATTCTGCGGCTGACCGGCCTCCCGCTGTTCCCCCTCTCCATTCCATTCCTGGATTTCCTGCTGGCGGCGTTTGCCGTTGCCGGGCCGCGCTTGCTGCTGCGGTGGCTGTACTATCAAGCGCAGCGCCGGAAATGCGTGGCAGCCGCGTGCGTTCACAAGCGCGTCCTCATTGTGGGCGCGGGCAAGGGCGGCTATCTGACGTTGCAGGAGATCACCCGCAACCCCGCCCTGGGCCTGCTGCCGGTGGGCTTCGTGGACGACGACGTGGATAAGCAGGGCGTGGCGCTCGGCGGCGCGGTGCGGGTGCTGGGAACCACGGCGGACATCCCCGCTTTGGTGAAAGCGAAGCGCATTGACCAAATCCTCATCGCCATCCCCACCGCCTCCTCCGCCCAGATGCGGCGCATCGTCGAGATCTGCGGCCGCACCGACGCCACGGTGCTGACCCTGCCCGGCGTCTTCGAGCTGATCTCCGAGCACGTGCAGGTACAGCGCTTCCGCCCGGTGGAGGTGGCCGACCTGTTGGCCCGTGACCCGGTGCAGACCGACACCACCGAAGTCGCCCGATTGCTGGCCGGGCGCTGCGTGTTGGTGACGGGCGCGGGCGGCTCTATCGGCTCGGAGCTGTGCCGCCAGATCGCGCGCGGCAATCCGGTCCGCCTAGTGCTGCTGGGCCACGGCGAGAATTCCATCTACCGCATCCACGGCGAACTGCGCAAAGATTTCCCCGACCTGGACGTCCAGCCCGTCATCGCCGACATCCGCGACGCGGAGCGCATAGACGCCGTCTTCGCCCAGCACCGACCCGACGTGGTTTTCCACGCGGCGGCGCACAAGCATGTGCCAATGATGGAGGCCAATCCCTTCGAGGCGGTGAGTAACAACGTGGGCGGCACGCGGACGCTGGTTCACGCGGCGGAGACGTGGGGCGTGGCGCACTTCGTGATGATCTCGACCGACAAGGCTGTGAATCCGACCAGCATCATGGGCGCGACCAAGCGCGTGGGCGAATATCTGGTGCGCGCCGCCGCGCAGCGCAGCGGGCGGGCCTTTGTCGCCGTGCGCTTCGGTAACGTCCTGGGCAGCCGGGGCAGCGTGATCCCGCTGTTCCAACAGCAAATCGCGGCCGGCGGCCCGATCACCGTGACCCACCCGGACGTCGAGCGTTACTTTATGACCATTCCGGAGGCCGTGCAGTTGGTGCTGCAAGCGGCCACGATGGGCCAGGGCGGCGAGGTTTTCGTGCTGGACATGGGCAAGCAGATCAAGATCGTGGCCCTGGCCCGCGACCTGATTCGCCTTTCCGGCCTGGAAGAAGGCAAGGACATTGACATCGTCTTCACCGGCCTGCGCCCCGGTGAGAAGCTCTACGAGGAGCTGTTTACCGCCGAGGAAACGCACGCGCGCAGCCGCCACCACAAGATTTTCTTCGCGCAGAACGGGCATATTTCGGCGGAGGGGATTGAACGGGACGTGGTGCGGCTCTTGGATGCGGCGGCGAATGGGAGCTATGAAGCGCTGTTGGCCTGTGTGAAAGCGCTGGCCCCGGCTTATGTGCCGGAACGTGAGCGGTTGGCGATGCACCATGAAGCAGCGGTTGCCCCCCTCCGTGAACGCGCTGAGGCGCAGCCTACGGCGGAGTCATTGTTCCGGCGGGTTGAAGCGCCAGCGTTGAATTGAGGCTGAAACGTTGGAACGTTGGAACGTTGGAACGTTGGAACGTTGAAACGTTGGAACGTTGGGGAAAAGACGCATTCATAGACTGGTATAATGTAAAACGAGGATTGAGGAACGTGCTAACGTTCCAACGTACGTTGGGGTGAGAAACGAAAAGGAAACGCAAATGGCGAAAACTGCACTAACACTGAATCGTGAAGCGTGGTGCGCTTATCATCCTGGGGCATGGAGAGATGCAGCGGACACATCCTACACAGCCTCCCGTTGGGATCTCGCATGGCAGGTTGCATGCGAGATTGCCTATCAATTGCACAAAGAATTTGCCCCAACACGCGTGGTGGTATTTGGATCTCTGGCGCATCGCGCGTGGTTCACACCGTGGTCGGATATTGACCTGGCCACCTGGGATATACCACCCGAAGCCTTTTATCGCGCAGTTGCCCTGGTCATAGGTCTGAGTTCAGAATTTGAAGTTGACTTAGTTGCGCCAGAAGCCTGTAGTCCTGCGTTACGACATGTCATTGAGCAAGAAGGAATTGAGTTATGAGTAAGCAATTACTCCGCATTGTGCATCGCATTCGCGAGGTTGCAAGCGTTAGTGACACAAACACCGGATGTTTTCGCACAAACGAGTGCCTGAAAGCGCATTTGTTGAAGCAATCAACCCTTGATATGTGAAGCGGATATGATCTAATGTCGGATATCGTCATCCGAGCCAAAAACCTGGAAAAGCACTACACCATCGTCCGCCAAACGGAGCGCGGCCGCTACTTGGCCCTGCGACGCGCTGGCGCACAACGCAGGCCCGCGTCGTGCGCAAAAACCCGTCGCCTTCCAAATCAGGTGCTTTTCATCAATATGGTGCTCAAATAGTTCATTGCGAATGAGCTTACCCAGAGAATGGCAAAACAACAGGCCCATAACTTACTAATTAACCATTACCGAATTCAGTCTGAATCATCTTTTGCACTTAAATTACCAGAAAGCTATTAGGAATTCTATTTATGCTGATTGATTCACAAGCTAAACCAGAACCGTCACGAACGCAACGAGCATATTTAAACATGATTTCATCTTTTCTTGATTATGGGGCGCGAATTGGAGTCTCTTTTATTATCACACCCCTTCTCGTTTCTGGTTTGGGCAGTACACTCTTTGGTATTTGGCAAGTTCTAAATAGAATGGTCAGTTATATGTCGGTTGCTGATGGTCGTCCAACGCAAGCTCTCAAGTGGGTCATTGCTAACCATCAGGAAGCCGATGATGTGAACATCCAACGTCGGGCCATCGGTAGTGCTTTGCGGGCCTGGTGGCTAATGCTTCCTTTTATGACCTTAATTGGGGCAATTCTCGTATGGATATCTCCGTTAGTGGTAAAAACGCCGCCAGAATTCATCACTGTGGTTCGAGTAGCATGTTCCTTGCTAGTTTTCAACTTGATGCTATTGGGAATAACCTCTCTGCCCACATCTGTTCTAAGAGGCATGAATTTAGAGTACAAATGTATGGGCGTCGTAGCAGGTATGAACGTCCTGGATGGTCTGCTGGTTGCAGGCGCACTATATTTAGACTGGGGCTTGATTGGTGTTGCGGGGGCACACCTTATCCAGAATTTGCTAACGGGGCTTCTTTTCTGGTATCTGGTTAAAACTAGTCTGCCCTGGTTTGGGGTGGCAAAAACCTCGCGGCAAGAAGCTCGTAATTTCCTCAGCCTAAGCATCTGGTATGCTGGATGGAACTTGGTCCATAACTTATTGCTTTTTAGCGATGTGATGCTTCTTGGTTTGATTCTGTCGGCCACTGCCGTCACACAATACACCCTGACCGGCTATGTTGCACAGGTGCTCATTGAGGTCACAACTATGATAATTGGTGCCGCCGCCCCAGGTCTGGGGGGGCTGATCGGACAACGTCAGTATGAAAGAGTTGTTGCTTTGCGCAAGGAAATGCTGTGGATAAGCAGCTTTGTCGCAGGGGTGTTGGGGTCTATGATTTTGCTTTGGAATAAATCATTCATCACATTATGGGTGGGTGAGGAACACTATACGGGGCCTGTAATTAATCTGTTACTGGTTTTGATGGCAATACAATTGTTATTCCTACGTAACGAGAGTTACCTTATTGATCTCACTCTAGATTTACGGCGCAAGGTAATCCTCGGTATAATGTCGGTATTGCTTTCGATTGGACTAGCAGCAGTGTTGACCCACTGGATGGGGATCCTGGGTCTCTGTTTAGGAATCTTGGGTGGCCGTATGTTGTTAACCATAGCGTATCCGGCAATTACCACTGAGTTTTTGGGGGTCTCTTGGCTGTCCCAGTTTAAACCCATGCTTCGCTCAACTTTTGTAATGATCGGATTGTTTATATTAGCAACCTATTTGGGGCAGATCATCAAAGTGGATCGCTGGATCATGTTGATAGGCTATACAAGCCTCAGTATACCAATAGTTGCAGTGATATTTTGGGGTATAGGATTTTCATCTCAGGAAAGAAAGCAATTGGTGAAGCGGATAAGTAACCTCAAATTCCTGGCGAAGATTGTCTAGATGAATCATCAAAATGGAGGTTATGACCGCGATTTAGTTTATCACGGTCAGTCGATAAGCCCACAGTGGTTTATGATTCAGGATTTTATTGAAGTGCTCGAAAAACTAACTTGAATTTCCAGACAGCTATTTTTTCAGAAAGGTTTTGGCACGGTGATATCTCGATATTTTGATGCTGATGGAGTATCACGAGCTACTCATCCGGGCTCATTGTTTTGTGACCTATCGATGTTTGTCTTAAAAGTTCGATCCAAGTAGGTAGTCTATAATGAGGCAATGCTCTCGCGTTGATCAGATTTGTCTGAATTATGGTTATCCAGAAGAGTTTCGCACCCTGCTGGAACGTATCGTCAAAGCTATCACTGTTCCCGAAACCTTATCTATAGTGCTTCTAGGTAGCGCTAGTCGCGGAGAAATCGTCGGCCAACTGGGGCCTCGTGGCCTGATGTTGTTTAGCGATCTAGAGATAATGGTGATTACACGACATCAGAGTGAAGCTCGGACCAGGCAAAAAGCACTATCAGATATCGAGAGTTTGGAGGTTGAACAGAGAGCTATAGGTGCATGCACTTTCCATATTGATGTAGGCTATGACACGCAGCGATCGTGGAAGCGACCTCATAGTGAGTTCCATGCTTGGGAAATAAAGCAGACAGGATATGTTGTGTTTGGCGAAGATGTGCTTGATTTGATTCAAGTCCAAGTCCAACCCCAATCTGCTATCCAATCATCTCTAAATAGGCTGTGGCACTTGTTGCTCTATTTCCCCGCATCTCTATTGCGCAGGCAATCTACACAGCATGATGAGCAAGTCTTTAGCTATATATTGAGCCGGGCCATCTTGGATTTTCCGTTATGGTTGCTTGTCAGCAATAAGGTGTTGGTACCTGGTTTTACAAAACGCTATGATTTCCTTCAAGCAGAGCGTGAATTCTTCAGACAACAGGACTTTCCTGTAGATGAATTGATTGACTGGGTTAAATTGGCTCTGGAGATCAGAAACGCCCCAACATCTGAATTGTTAAAAGAGAGAATTACGCCAGTTTATGAGGCTGTATTAGGTTGGTACTCCAAAATGGTTTTGTGGACAACAAAAAGTAGGATGATTTCAGACGATTTGCCGATATTGTTACAACAGTACAGAAAACAATTGTATTCACCGTTGGGTTGGAAGAGGCGTCTTTGGGAGGCACGTTTAGCAGTGGAGTTTGCCAAAACACGGCGCTTGCGACAGGGCGCCCATTGGTTGTTTGAAAACAAGCAATTACTGATTACATCTTTCCTTTGGCATATGCATCAAGCTGCCATTAGTTATCTTAACGACGATGCCCCAGCGGCAACAAAGTGGTTAGCACTAGCCGCATCCAATATGGAGGAACTTTGGCCGCGAGACTATAAACGTAGAAATGCTGACTCCTTTGTCGATTCGTGGCTTGCCTTACGGAATCGTTTTTTCGATTTCATTCCACAATTCTATAGAGGGTTGGAGTCCAAACAAAGTTATTACAGATGGATTCTCAGCGATGGTTACAACAGTATTTAGGCGACTGGTCAAGAAATGCACTCCAGCGCTTTTGAGAATCAGCCGGCATACTTCCAAATAATTGAGATCACTAGATGCTATGCGACAAGTGTGAATATACTACTGGAGACTATAATGTCACCCATTCTTCTTGTTTTCATTGATAGCTTTCCTTTTGATTATCTAAATCACGCTCCGTTTTTGAGTTCTCTCGCAAACTCGTGGCGTGTTATTCCTGGCTTTGGGTATAGCTCCACCTGTCAAGTTGAGTTATTATCCGGTTTAACGCCGGACAGTCTCGGATATTTCGGCGAGTGGGTCTACAATCCTGCCGATGCACCGTTTCGCAAGTGGCATTCGCCCTTGCAGACGCTTTCTGTCACCAGACATATCTACTACCTCGATCGGGTGCTGCACAAAATTTTACAGCGCATATCAGGAATTGGTATAAAAAACATACCTTTGTCCTATCTGAGTTATTTTAGTTCCCCGTATGTGAGCGTATTTGACAAGAGATTTCCACACAGTTCTATTCCGAACCTGCCCAGGGTAAAGGGCGTGTGTTCTTATGATTATAGCAGCTTGCCGGTGGAAAAAGTAGATACCGCGGTCTATGAGCGGGCAAAACAGTGTATAGCGAATATCCCCGAAAATCATCATCTTTTTGTATCAATGACCAAGCTGGATCATGTAGGACATTGGAACGGCGTGGATTCCCCCGAATATCGTCAAAAAGTTGCCGAGTTAGATCAATGGGTCGAGGACTTATACGTGCGCTTTTTAAAGCGTTTTCCAGAGGGGGAGCTAGTCGTGATATCTGACCATGGAATGGTTAACGTGAAACAGCTAGTGACATTGGAATTGGAAAAGGTTTTTGGTAAAGTAAGACCCGACACTTACACCTATTTTCTGGATGGCACTTTACTCAGAATCTGGTCGGATCAGCCGCATCTGATCAACAATATGGTAGACTATTTAAGCAACCTGCAAATCGGCGTGTCCCTGACAACAAACGAACGTAATGCCTTTGGTCTTACTCGGCCTAGCTGCGGGAACATAATCTTCGTGTTAAATGAATCTGTTATGTTCGTGCCGAGTTTTTGGGGCGGGCGCAGCTCTAAAGGGATGCATGGATATCATCCTCTGATTTCATCTCAGCATGGAATACTTTTAAGTTCAACGGCTCTTTTTCCTGATTTCACATCTATAGAGGAATTGCGCGCCCCCCAAATATTCCAAGGATTGCACTCGATAATGACAGTGTAATGTTTGGAGGAACTCTGTTATGAGCTTGTCAAATGTCCACCCGCACAGGAGATCGTTGCCTGCTACTGTTGGTTGGCACAAGTCTGTGATAACTTCCATAGGCCTTGTACTAGCTGTTCTGGCAGGCATCATGATATCAACGCTATCTATGGGGGTTCTTGCAGACAGACAATTTGGAATATTCCTAATATTCTCGTTGCTCTTAGCTTTAACAGGAATTGCGCTAGCGCAGAGCGTCGATCGGGATAATGCTTCACATCTGACACAACTATTCTTGATGGCATTTGTCATTCGAATTGTTATGACTCTTATTCTGTATCAGCATTTCATGCATATAAACGGATACCCTTTTGTAGGTTCCTGGGGTGCCGACGACCAGGGATACCATTATCGGGCAACTAGACTTGCTGAGCAATGGGCTGCGGGGAATTGGTATTTCCCATCTCACGATTCGGCCGCGTATGATTCGTTAACGGCACTGTTCTATTTTACATTTGGATCTGTACCCTTGGTTGTACGCGCCCTTAACTGCTTTGCCGGTGCCGTGTCCACAGTTTTCACCGCCTCACTTGCCCACTACATATTTGGCGCAAGAATTGGACAAAAGGCTGGACGGTTAGTTGCCTTTATGCCTGACCTTTTGCTCTTTTCTGCTATTCAGTATCGAGACTCTCTGCTCACAGCGATGATTTTATATCTCATTTGGGCCTTCCGCTGGAACGGACCTGCGTTGCGGTCGTATTGGCATTTATTGATATCGCTAGTTGTTTTCTTTGGATTTTTATTCATGTATCGTAACGCTGCCCCTATTATGCTAGGGGTTCTTGGTACTACCGTGGTCTTCCAGATGTGGAGTCCAGATGTAAAACAGAGTTCCTCACGCGTAAAGTATTCCGTACTTCTCCTATCTTGTGTTCTATTGGGGATAGTTTTAGTACAGATTGTAGACACCCTATATGCTCAATCTATTTGGGATGTTGCCTGGCGAATAGAATCTAGTCAACAACATGCCTCTCGAATCCTCGCCGAATCACCCACTGATTCACTTAGTGCTCTGTTGTATACTGATCAGGGTGGGGTGCAAGGAATCTTGACAGCGCCAGTGCGATTTTTGTTCCCCCTAATATTACCTATACCGACTCCATCATTCTGGGGATCTCTTGAACTAGATGCCGTTCTGTTGTCTATGGGTTCATTGGTCTGGTATATAATGTTACCATGCGCCGGCTATGGCCTAATTTGGGCTCTGAAACATGACTTCAAAAAGGCATTCCCAATCTATGCTTTTCCTTTCTTTAGTTTAGTTGGCCTCTTTCTTATGTACTACTCAGGATCAATAAGGTATCGAACTCAGTTTATGCCGTTGCTTTGGATATTGGTAGCCCTGGGTTTAGACCGGCTTTCACATTGGCACATGGAATATATGTTGATGTTAATATCATTGGGGATTGTTTTCGCAGGATATATAGCTTTCAAGGGGAGCCTTTAATATGAGTAACTCTGTCCGGCTTGGAATAGTTCAAGATGGGCCCGTAGCTTTTGATGGTGAGAACTACTGGAATAGCCATCCTATGGGGCACTATCTAGAGCGTATATGTGCAGAATTTGGTCGGATTAACCTATATGCCCCAGTAGTAACTAAAGATAGTGCTTTTTATGAAACATTCCATGAGGTGCAACTTGATAGCGATTTGATTCATGTGAATCCATTACGAGTCGGTGGCGGGAATATTTTCTCGGCACTCTGGCGACAGATAAAACAAATTCCCCTCTATTGGCGCAACTTGGCAAAAAACGATTGGGTGCTGTTTTTTTTGCCCGCCACATTTGCATTCCCAGGAATTCTGGTGCGGCAGCTACAGAAACTTCCTTACGCACTCTATTTTGGAAGCGATTGGGAGGAAATAGCCCCTTTTGAGTTCCGCTGGAAGAGATGGCGTTTTTTGCTACCCACATATTTGAATATCGGCAAACAATTGCAGAATCGAGCAATTAGAGAGGCTTCTTTCTGTCTGACTGCAGGATTTGCTCTCAAGAATAAGATTGCGCGTCAGGGAAAACCGTGTTTTGCGACTGTCCCACGCATCAACTTGAGCCTAAAGGAGTTATTCTTTAGACCGGATACTTGTTTACATCAGGAGGTAGTATGCTTATTTGTCGGCAGTTTGATACCACGCAAAGGTTTGGACTGTCTCTTGGCGTCCATCGGATTATTACGTGAATGGGGCTTGCCTGCTAGACTGTGCATTGTTGGTGACGGACCACTAAGGTCAACATTGGAGACACAGGTAAAGGAGCAAAACCTTGCCGGTATCGTTGATCTTGTAGGACATATCCCTAACGGACCCCAACTATGGCAACAGTACCGGGAATCTGATATCTTTGTCCTACCCACAAGGTCTGAGGGTTTTCCACGCGTTCTGTATGAGGCGATGAGTCAAAGCCTTCCAATCGTAACGACTAACGTAAGCGGTATTCCGTATGTAATGGAGCATCGGCGTAATGCGCTTCTCGTCGCCCCAGATGAGACTAAGTCCATTGCTAATGCTATTACCGAACTAATGCAGACCCCTGCCCTGCGACAGAAACTGATTATAGAAGGTATCAAAACAGTCAGTGAGATACTGCGAGCAGATCCGGGAGAGCAACTAAAAAGTCTGGTATGCGCGCAATCACACAAATGAATGGCTGTATTTACCTACCAAATGCAGACGACCTAAAGTCGGACAGGTCAGGGAATGATACCTGTACGAAATGTGTACTAACATTACCATTTTCAAGATAGAAGCTGTCTGTTTAGGTATACTACACATTGTGGTTCGACAAGCAAGCGACGCCCCGGAAAACTATGGTATTATGTATGAATGTCAAGTGCTGGTAGAGCAAAAGGAGTTGTGGTTATGAGCAACAGCACATGTGTTGGTATTGATGCGTCTCGCTGTCGCTCCGGGGGTGCTCGAGCCCATTTGCTCGGAATCCTCAACAATGTGACTCCGAGAACTTATGGCATTGAGCGCGTCCACATCTGGTCATTTCAAAGTCTCTTGGACACGATTCCCGATTATCCTTGGTTAGTGAAGCACTCTCCCCCTGCATTGAGAAAAAGCCTGTGGTGCCAACTTCATTGGCAGGCTTGTCGCTTAACAGACGAAGTGAAACGGGCAGGGTGCCATATTCTCTTTACTGCAGATGCTTCTACCCTATGCCGCTTCAAACCACAAGTAGTATTGAGTCAGGATCTGCTCTCCTACGAACCTGATGTGCTGCGCCTGTTTGGTTGGGGGAAAGCACGTTTGCGGCTGTTAGCTATTCTGTGGTTACAGAATATAGCTTTTCGTCGTGCCGATGGTGTCATATTTCTGACCCGTTATGCTGGCAATGTAATTCAACAGTCATGTGGACGACTGCCCCGAGTGGCATATATTCCACACGGCGTTGACTGTAGTTTTGGACAGATCAAAAGGCAAGCAATGTGGCCACGGTCAAGTGAGCGTCCCATTCGTTGCTTATATGTTTCCAACGCAACTTTGTACAAGCACCAGTGGGTAGTGATTCGCGCCATTGAAATGCTGCGTAATCAAGGTATAGATATCACCCTGACACTTGTCGGGGGTGGGTCAGGTGAAGCACAAAGGAAATTGGTCAAACAAATGACAAAGTCGGATCCGGATAACCTATTCGTTGCGCAGAAAGAGTTTTTACCCTATGCTAAGTTGGCGAATTTCCTTGCACAGTCGGATATTTTTGTCTTTGCGTCAAGCTGCGAAGCTTTTGGGATCACGCTTCTTGAGGCTATGGCGGCAGGTCTTCCGATTGCCTGCTCGAATAGAAGCTGTCTGCCAGAGCTATTGGAAGACGCGGGCGTTTACTTCGACCCAGAAGACCATACTTCAATTGCCACGGCAATACGAAAGCTGATTGATGACTCGTTACTCAGGGAAGGCGTGGCAAGCAAGGCCAAACACCTTTCATTACAGTACTCGTGGCCACGTTGCGCTAATGAAACTTGGACATTTATTGCCGAGACTACTAAAAGGATAACCAAATGACAGAAAAAAAACCGTATCAGGTTTGCACCAACTGTGTGATGGACACAAGCGATCCCCGTATCGTCTTCGACGAAAATGGGATCTGCGATCATTGCATTGACTTCCAAACCAACGTTCAGCCACGGTGGAATACAGGCGAGCAGGGGCAGCGGCGGCTCGAAGTGATCGTACAATCCATCAAACGTGCAGGCAAAGGCAAGGATTTCGACTGCCTGCTCGGTATCAGCGGGGGGATGGATAGCTCTTACATGCTCCATGTGATGGTAACGAAGTTCGGTTTGCGCCCACTCGTGTTCCATATAGACGGGGGATGGAATACCGAGTTATCCGTACATAACATCAATGTGCTGATCGACAAGCTAAACCTGGACCTTTACACAGAGGTAATTGACTGGGAGGAAATGCGTGATTTTCAGCTCGCGTGGTTCAAATCCGGTGTGCCGCATATTGACATACCCCAGGATCATGCATTCATTGCGACTCTCTATAATTTTGCTGACAAATACCGTATCAAGTACATACTTAATGGAGGCAATATCTCGACCGAAGTTGTACGCCATCCTATCGAATATTGTTACTTTGGTACAGACATGATCCATATCCGTGACATCATTCAAAGATATTGCACAAAACCGATGAAAACATACCCGTTCAGTTCGATCTACAGGCACAAAATTTATCTTCGATATGTCCAGAGAATAAAAGTCATTAAACCCTTGAACTATCTACCTTACACGAAAGCGGCTGCCCTCAAGTTACTGGAAGCAGAATATGGCTGGAAACCGTATCCACAAAAGCACTTCGAATCGCGATTTACTCAGTTCTTCGAGGGATACTGGCTACCGACACGGTTCGGCTACGATGTCCGCCGCAGTCAGTTCTCAAGCCTCATCTTGACGGGACAGATGACTCGGGAAGCAGCCCTACAAGAATTAGAAAAACCATCCTACGATCCAGAGACCATTGGCCACGATTTTGATTACATCGCAACAAAACTCGGGATTTCAGGGGATGAACTTCGCAGTTACCTGACAATGCCAAAGAAATTTTACTGGGATTACCGCAATCAAAAAAGCATGTTAGGTATCGCCACCAGAATTGTGACGGCTTTAGGGCTAGATCGGAGTGGTATACGATGATTGGTGTTATTGATTATGGACTTGGCAACATCCTGGCATTCCTTAACATCTTCAAGAGTCTGAACATCCCTGCAATGGCAGTCCATACTGCTGGCGAGATTACTGCGGCAGAACGCATTATTCTACCCGGTGTTGGTTCTTTTGACTGGGCAATGGAACGACTTAATGCATCAGGGATGAGAAAAGCGCTTGATGAGTTGGTGCTGGTCAAAAAACTTCCCGTGCTGGGAGTATGCGTGGGTATGCAAATGCTGGCGCGCTTCAGCGAGGAAGGACAGCTGCCAGGACTCGGCTGGATACCCGCGGAAGTGCAACGATTCGACGAAACCTGGCTCACCCAGAAACCCCACTTACCACATATGGGTTGGAATGATGTTGAGCCACGCTCAACAAACGATCTGTTTCACAATTTAGCAGTTCCTAGATTCTATTTTTTGCACTCCTACTATCTCCGACCAGATAACGACGAACATGTTTTAGCAACAACTATCTACGGTAAGCCCTTTGCTTCTGCCGTACGTGTTGATTATGTGTTTGGTACTCAGTTTCACCCCGAGAAAAGCCATCATTGGGGTATCCAGCTTCTGAAAAACTTTGCAAAGGTTTGAGACATTGTTACGTCCCAGAATTATTCCTTGTTTACTGATCAAGAATGGTGGCCTTGTCAAGACGGTGCAGTTTGATAATCCGAAATACGTTGGAGACCCAATCAACGCTGTTCGAATCTTCAACGAAAAAGAGGTTGATGAGTTGATCATTGCCGATATTGACGCAACAGTTCATAACTGTGAGCCAGATTACAATATGATCCGCAATATTGCTATGGAGTGCCGTATGCCGCTCTGTTATACTGGAGGAGTGAAGACATTGGAGCAGGTCGAGCAGATCATTAGTCTAGGTGTCGAGAAAATAGGAATCAGCAGTGCGTCCGTTGATACTCCTGAGTTGATTACTGAGTCAACCAGACGAGTTGGTAGCCAGAGCGTTGTCGTTGTTATAGACGTCAGAAAAGTTGGGCTTCCTTATCACTATGAGATTTTCACTCATAATGGTACACAGAAAACAGGTCTCGATCCAGTTCAGTTTGTCAAAAGCGCTGAAGCTTTGGGGGCAGGAGAGATTCTTATTAACTCCATAGATCATGATGGCAAGATGCAGGGATACGATCTGGACCTTGTGGATCAAGTTCGTAACGTTGTCAACCTCCCGCTTTCTTTACTTGGGGGCGCAGGATCGCTGGGAGATATTGAGGATCTGATCCGTCGCTATGGGATTATTGGGGCTGCCGCGGGCAGTCTTTTCGTTTTTAAGGGCAAGTATCACGCTGTGCTAATCAATTATCCGAGTCGCAACGAGAAAGAAAACCTTTGTTACCGTGGAATGTACACAAAGTAGAACGGGGTGTTGCGCCATGTTTTTAGGCAAAACTATTCTCATCACCGGCGGCACCGGCACCTTTGGCAACGCCGTCCTGAATCGCTTTCTCAACACCGGCATCCGCGAAATCCGCATCTTCTCCCGCGACGAGAAGAAGCAGCACGATATGCGGCTGGAGTATCACAATCCCAAACTCAAGTTCTACATCGGCGATGTGCGCCGGCCTGAGAGTTTGCTGGACGCGATGGCCGGAGTGGATTTCGTCTTCCACGCGGCGGCGCTCAAGCAGGTGCCGTCGTGCGAGTTCTACCCGATGGAAGCGCTTTTGACCAACGCCGTCGGCGCGGAGAACGTGATGAACGCGGCGATGGCGGCGGGGGTCAAAAACGTGGTGATCCTGAGCACCGACAAGGCCGCCTATCCGATCAACGCGATGGGCATTTCCAAAGCGATGATGGAGAAGCTGGCTGTGGCAAAGTCGCGGGTGGCGGTGGAACGTGGCTGCACCATCTGCGCCACGCGCTACGGTAACGTGATGGCCTCACGCGGGTCGGTCATCCCGCTTTTCATCGAACAGATCAAGGCCGGCCAGCCGTTGACCGTCACCGACCCGACGATGACCCGCTTTATGATGAGCATCGAGGGCGCGGTGGATCTGGTGCTCTACGCTTTCGAACACGGGCAACCGGGCGATCTTTTCGTCCAGAAAGCACCCGCGGCTACCATCGAGACGCTGGTCAACGCGATGAAACGGGTTTTCGAGGTCGAGAACCCGGTCAAGATCATCGGCGTGCGTCACGGCGAAAAGAAGTACGAGACGTTGCTCACCACCGAAGAAATGCTGCGCGCGACCGATCTCGGCGGTTACTATCGCGTCCCGGCCGATAACCGGGATTTGAATTACAACCTTTACTTCACGGAAGGGCAGAAACCGCTTTTGGACGGGGATTACAACTCACACAATACGCGCAGGCTCAATGAAGATGAGATGGTCGAGCTATTATTGCAGCTGGACTACATCCAGCAGGCGCTATCAGCCTGGAAAAACGAGGCTCCACGATGAAAATCCTGGTGACGGGGGCGCAGGGCTTTATCGGCAGGAATCTGGCGACGCGCCTGGCGCGCGAAGAAAAGCTGGAGGTCATTGGCTTTGACCTGCAAAACACAGAGGCGGAGTTGCAGGCCGGATTAGCGCAGGCCGATCTCGTCTTCCATCTGGCGGGGGTCAACCGGCCTGAATCTGTGGATGAATTCACGCAGGGGAACGTGAACTTCACAGAGCACGTGTGCGAGACGTTGGCGCAGGCGGGGCGCCCGGTTCCCGTCGTTCTGGCATCCTCCATTCAAGTGGAACGCGATAACCCATACGGGCGCAGCAAACTTCAGGCCGAAGAAGTGGTCAAACGCTATGCGCAAGACAACCGCGCGCCGGGCATCATCTATCGTCTGAAAAATGCCTTTGGAAAGTGGTGCCGTCCCAACTACAATTCCGTTGTGGCGACGTTCTGCCACAATATCGCCCACGATCTGCCCATCAGCATCTCTGACCCCAACAACGCATTAGAGTTGGTGCACATTGATGACATCGTCGAACATTTTTTCAGAGAAACGCAAACACAAGAATCTGCCGGCATCTATTATCGTGAAGTGACTCCGACGTTCAAGATCACGTTAGGGAGGTTGGCCGAACTCCTGCATTCTTTCCGCGAAATGCGCCAATCTCTATATCTGCCCAATCTTGATGACCTTTTCACCCGCAAGCTCTACGGAACTTATCTGAGCTATCTGGATACTGATGACTTCGCCTACGATTTGCAACAACGATGCGATCCACGGGGGTGCCTGGCAGAATTCGTGAAATCGCCGGGAGCCGGCCAGATCTTCGTCTCCACGACCAAACCCGGGATCACCCGAGGCAATCATTACCACCACACCAAAGCCGAGAAATTCCTGGTGTTGCAGGGAGAAGCCATCGTGCGTTTCCGGCACATAGAAAATGACCAAATTCTGGAATATCCGGTCAGGGGCGAGGAGTTTCGCGTCATTGACATTCCCACCGGCTATACGCACTCCATTGAAAATGTCGGGAGCATAGATCTGGTGACTCTCTTCTGGTCGAGCGAAATCTTTGACCCGGATAGCCCCGACACACGCTGGTTGCCGGTCTTGCCTGAAAAGGATCCGGCATGAAAGTCGCCACGATCATCGGCACCCGCCCGGAAATCATCCGCCTCTCTCGCGTGATGGCTGCGCTGGATCGCTACCTGGAGCAGACCATTATCCACACCGGGCAAAACTACGATTACGAACTCAATCAAATCTTCTTCGATGACCTCGAAATCCGCAAACCTAATCTTTTTCTGGAAGCCGCCGGAAGCACTGCCGCCGAAACAATTGGGAATGTGATTGCACGCTCGGACAAAGTTTTGCAGGAAACCCGGCCCGATGCTGTGTTGGTGTTGGGCGACACCAACAGCTGCCTGGCAGCAATCGCCGCCAAACGCCTCAAAATCCCTGTCTTTCACATGGAAGCCGGCAATCGTTGCTTCGACCAGCGCGTGCCCGAAGAAATCAATCGCCGCATCATTGACCACATCAGCGACATCAACATGCCCTACTCCACCATCGCGCGCGAGTACCTGCTGCGAGAAGGGCTGCCGCCGGACCGGATCATCAAAACCGGCAGCCCGATGTATGAAGTCCTGCACTACTATCTACCCAAAATTGACCGCTCCACCGTGCTCAAGCGCATGGGGCTTGAATCGGGAACATACTACGTCGTCAGCGCCCATCGCGAAGAAAACGTGGATTCACCAGAACAATTTTCCGGGCTGACTGACGTACTCACCCACCTGGCCGAGACGGGGCGTCGCGTGATCGTTTCCACCCATCCACGCACACGCAAACGGATCGAGGCAGAAGCCGTCATCTTGCCCGCCAACGTGGAATTGATGAAACCCTTTGGCTTTTGCGATTATGTCGCGTTGCAGAAGAATGCGCGCGCGGTCCTGTCGGACAGCGGCACCATCACGGAGGAATCGTCCATCCTCAACTTCCCCGCCCTCAACATCCGCCAGGCCCACGAGCGCCCCGAAGGGATGGAAGAGGCAACGGTGATGCTAGTCGGCTTGACCTGGGAACGGGTACAAGCAGGGCTGGCCATCCTGGACTCACAACCCCGAGGCGAAGAACGCCTGCTGCGACTTGTAGAAGACTACGCCATGCCCAATGTATCGGAAAAGGTGGCGCGGATCATTGTGAGCTACACGGATTATGTGAACCGTGTGGTGTGGCAGAAACATACCGGTTAAATTCTGAGATTTCATGAAGGTATTGATAGTCTCGCAATGGTTTCAACCGGAACCGACGTTCAAAGGACTGCCTTTTGCGCAAGCGTTAGTTGCACGTAAGCATACCGTGGAGGTGCTTACCGGCTTCCCCAATTATCCGGGGGGTAAACTCTATCCAGGGTATCGCGTTCGCCTCTGGCAGCGCGAAACCATGGATGGCGTACGGGTAAACCGGGTGGCCTTATACCCCAACCACGATCAATCTGGTCTGCGGCGGATGTTCAATTACTTGAGTTTTGCGCTCTCTAGCATGCTCATTGGCCCCTGGTTGGTGAGTAAGCCCGACGTGATTTATGTTTACAACCTCGTTACATTGGGGCCCGCCGCCTTTTTATTGCGCCGCTTATTTGGCGCGAAGGTCATCCTCGATGTGCAGGACTTGTGGCCGGAGTCGGTCATTAATTCCGGCATGTTGAATAATCACACGTTGCTTCGATGGTTGTCCGCCATTTGTATAGGGGTTTATCGCCGGGCAGACTGGCTCACCGTACTATCACCTGGATTCAAACAAGCATTGGTGGAACGCGGTGTAGATGAAGACAAGATTGAGGTGATCCACAATTGGTGCGATGAAACTGCCCAAAAGCCGGCTCCGCGTGATGAAGCCCTGGCGCAGGAACTTGGGTTTAAGGATCATTTCAATATACTCTTTGCCGGCACGATAGGTGTAGTACAAGGAATGGACACCGTGCTAGATGCCGCGCAAATTTGCCATGATCGGGTCCCCGATGCGCAATTTGTGTTCATAGGTGGTGGAGTAGAGCGTTCCCGATTAGAGACTCGCGCTGCTGAGATGGGGCTGATCAATGTCTTGTTCTTGCCGCAACAAACGCCTGAAGCAATGGGGCGTTTCTACGCTCTGGCGGACGCGCTGTTAGTACACCTCAAAGATGATCCCTTGTTTCGTATCACCATCCCATCCAAAACCCAAACGTATCTCTATATGGGCAAGCCCATTATTATGGCGCTGGAAGGTGACGCGGCCGATTTGGTACGACAGGCTGGCGCAGGGTTGCTTTGTCCTTCACAAGACCCGGTTGCGCTGGCGGAAACTGTGGCGAAATTAGCGGCCCTGACGACAGAACAACGTGAATGGATGGGTCAATCCGGGGCGGAATACTACGCTCAGAATTTGTCTATGGCTGCGGGCGTTGCTCGCTTTGAGCGCCGTATGCAAAGACTGACCGGGTTATAAGGTCGTCATGGTATAATGGGAACAACCAAACTTGATGCAATCTTGAATATAGAGGGAATACTATGAGCCTATTAACCGTATCCCTGGAATTGCCTCGGGATTTGCTATCTGCGCTCGAAGGGCCACAAGTCCAGATAGAGGCGCGCTTGCGCGAGTTGATCGCTCTGGAGTTATTTCGCGAGGGCCGCATCTCGTCGGGCAAAGGCGCAGAACTGTTGGATATCTCCAAATTGGCGTTCGTCCAACTGCTGGCCCCTTGATCGCTTTGTCGCAAATTTGGCAATGGAGAACCCTCTTAAAATTGGAGCGCTGAAATGATCCACTTACTTAACAGCCAGGCAACGCCTGCGCAGGTGCAGGAAATGTTGGAGATGTACCCGCTCTTGATCAAAATCGTGGTAGACATTCGCCGGCGCATTCTGGCCGGCGGCGGCGAAATGCACGCGGACTGTGAAGCAATGTTGCTCGAACAGGGCAGCGCGCAGGATGATTTATGGGGCGCGAACTGGTATCCAGAAGAACAACTCATCGAGTTTGAATCGCTCATCAATATCCGCCCCCGGCTAGGAAACCGGAGCATCATCATCCAGAGCGAGGAGCTTCGGCAGCAAGTTGCCGACGTCACCCTCGAACTATTGGGAGGCGTCCAATGAAAAATCGTGAACGTCTGCGCGAACGGTACCTCCGCGACGCCTGGCCGACGCGCCTGGCAGGATTGGCAGCGAGTTTAGGGCGCGTCGCCTCTGGGGCGCGCCGCGCAACCGGCAGCGCGGCAACGGCGGCGATGCTGGAAGAATGCCAGTATTTCATCGAGTGGACGGCCGCCGAAATGCCGCCTGAGACGGCAGAAGAGTTGGGCGATTTGCAAGTGTTGCTGGCGCTCTGGCGCCGCGCCTGGCCCGAAGCGCAACATAGCGCGGCGCAGCGCAGCCTTCTGGCAGTGCAAGCCGCGCAATGGACGGCGCGAATTCTACGGTATGTGCCTGAGTTGGCGCAATAACCTCTGGAGACTCCGCGCGTGAAACGCTTCTTCGATTTAACGGTAACGGCGCTGGCGCTGCTGTTCCTCACGCCGGTATTGGCAATTGTGATCGTGCTCGTTCGACTCAAACTCGGCGCCCCCATCCTCTTCCGCCAACAACGCCCCGGCCTGCACGCCAAACCCTTCACCCTTTACAAATTCCGCACCATGACGGACGCCCGCGACGCCCAGGGCAACCTGCTCCCCGACGCCCAACGGCTCACGCCCTTTGGCCGCTTCCTGCGCAGCGCCAGCCTGGACGAACTGCCGAGTCTTTTCAACGTGCTCAAAGGCAACATGAGCCTGGTCGGCCCGCGCCCGCTGCTGATGCAGTACCTCGACCGCTACACGCCGGAACAGGCCCGCCGCCACGAGGTCAGACCGGGCATCACCGGTTGGGCGCAGGTCAACGGGCGCAATGCGCTCTCATGGGAAGAAAAGTTCGCGCTGGATGTGTGGTATGTGGACAATCAATCGTTGTGGCTGGATCTGAAAATCCTGGCACTGACGGTGTGGCACGTGCTCAAACGCGAAGGGATCAGCCATCCGGGAGAAGCGACGATGGCGGAGTTTATGGGAGAGGAGACCCCGAACGTTCCAACGTTGGAACGTTCGAACGTCTGAACGCGGCTATGAATACAGATGCAGAATCAGTGTACGTCCTGGGCGCAGGCGGTCACGCGAAAGTCGTCGTCAGTGCCTTGCAAGCTGCCGGCTATCAAGTCACAGCGATCTACGATGATGACGCCCAAAAATGGGGGCAGCGTTTGCTGGATGTCCCCATCATCGGCGCCATCGAACGAGCCAATGAACTTGACGGAAAACGGGCAGTGCTCGCAATTGGCCACAACGCTACCCGCAAGGCGCTGGCAACGCGGTTCCCCACTTTGTCGTGGGCGTGTGTGCAACATCCCAACGCGGATGTACACGCTTCTGTACAGCTTGGTGCAGGGACGGTGGTCTTTTCCGGGGCCGTGATACAGCCGGGGGCCGTGATAGGCCAACATTGTATCATCAATACAGGAGCAACGGTGGATCACGATTGTGTGATTGGAGATTACGTACATATTGCCCCCGGCGTTCATTTAGCCGGCGGCGTCAAAATTGACGAAGGCGCATTCTTGGGCATTGGCAGCGTAGCTATGGTTGGCATTACCATTGGCGCGTGGGCTACAATTGGTGCTGGGGGCGTGGTCATTCAGGATATTCCGCCTTATGTCACGGCGGTCGGTGTACCTGCCAAAGTTATCAAAACACAGCCTAATATTTCAACGTTTCAACGTTAAAACGGCTGCACTTGCTGGTGTTCGGTGGATTCTGAGCGCCATTTCTGGACAATCTATAGCGGGGTGTTATAGTGGCGTTATGGGAAAATGTGGGACTCTAGTGAAAAAGAGCAAGGAGCTGTGTCATGAGCGCAATCAGTTTGCCTGAAACCGTTATTCAAGCCTGGGGAAAACAAGCCAGCCAGGATTTTATAGACTGGTTGGAGAAGCATGTGTCTGTCATTCAGACTGCCACCCAGGTTCAAATCTCGGCCTTTGTGGCCCGGCAGAAGGTCAATGTGCTGATGCTGGAACGGGTGAGCAACCTCTTGCTTGCCGATGAGCCAGCGCTGGAGCAACCCCCCGAAGGACAGTGGCAATGGCGCGTGCCTGTAGACCTGACCTTTCCATCTCATGGTCGGGTTGGACGAGTGGGTGAAGTTGTCGTAGATGCGCGCTATGGCAGAGTGTATTACGACGATGCCTTGTTAACGCAGATCTCCGCGGAAGCGGAGCACTTAGCAAACCAAACCCCTGCACAATGAAAAGTGCGATACAGCTTTCCCACGCTCAGCAATCTACCGAAGGCTATTGTTTGCCGGCTTGCGTGCAGATGGTACTGGCTTATTGGGGTTTGCAGCGATCGGAGGCGGCAATCCGGCGCGTATTGGGCACCCGTGCTTTTGGGACGCCGAGTTTTGCCGGCGCTGACTGCCGGGCCGGTTGCCGCCTCGTGGAACGGCGTGTTAGCAGCCTGGGCCGAGTTCGGATATCGCGGCGCCGCAATTAGTTATGGTGAAGGAAAAAACCTTAATGAACACTGATGTAAATAAGAATCCTCTGTCAATTCCGATGTCTTCCGCCGATCTTAACGAAGCCGACATTCAAGCTGTCGTCGCCGTCGTTCGTTCCGGCCGTCTGGCCCTCGGCCCGCAAGCCGTCGAATTCGAGCGGCTAGTCGCCGAGTACGTCGGCGTCAAACACGCCCTGACGGTCAGCTCCGGCACATCCGCGCTGCACCTGCTGGTGCGCGCCTGTGGCTTAGGGCCGGGCGACGAAGTGCTCGTCCCTTCATTCACCTTCGCGTCCAGCGTCAACGCGATCCTCTTCGAGGGCGCGACGCCGGTCTTTGTGGATGTGGAGCCGGACACCTACAATCTCGATCCCGATGACGTAGCGCAGAAAGTCACCTCGCGCACAAAGGCGATGATGGCGGTGGATATCTTCGGCCACCCGGCGGAGTGGGACGCGCTCACGCGCGTCGCGCAACAACACGGACTGCGCGTGATTGACGACTCCTGCGAAGCATTAGGCGCCGTGTACAAAGGGCGCAAAATCGGGACATTCGGCGATGCGGCGGCCTTTGCCTTCTATCCCAACAAACAGATGACGGTGGGCGAGGGCGGGATGATCGTCACGGACGATGACGAGATCGCCCGCGTGTGCCGCAGCATGCGCAACCAGGGCCGCCCGGAGATGGGCGCGTGGCTCGAACACGAGCGGTTGGGGTACAACTACCGTCTCGACGAGATGTCGGCGGCGCTGGGCGTGAGCCAGTTTAAGCGGCTAGAGTCCTTCCTGGCAAAGCGAGAGAAAGTCGCGCGGATGTACACCGCGCGGCTGCAAGCCCTGGACTGGGTGCGCCCGCCCGTGGTCAAGCCCCACGTGCGCATGAGCTGGTTCGTTTACGTCATCACCCTGGCCGAGGGCCTGGCCCGCGACACCATCATCCAAAAATTGGAGGCGCAGGGCATCCCCGCCCGGGGCTACTTCGCCCCCATCCACACCCAACCCTACATCCGCGAGCGTTTTGGCGATTTGAAGGGAACCTTACCCATTACCGAAGCCATAGCGACGCGCACCTTAGCTCTGCCCTTCCACAATAGTTTGAGTGAGGAGGAAGTTGGTGTAGTTGTGGGGGCGTTGAAACGTTCGGTTTGAATACAATACACCTGTGCCGCAAACGCGAAACGGGCAAGCTTGTTTTCGTGCTTCACGTTCAGCGCCGAAGTTGCTTTATTCTTGCGGCTTTATTAGGCTTGATTGTGGCTGTCGGCATCACCTTTACACTTCGAATAGACCATTTCCTCATCCTAGATGAAGCCCCCGTCTCTGCGGATGCCATTGTCGTTTTGGCTTCTGCGCCCAGCCGCATCCGGCACGCGGTGTCACTTTTTAAGCAAGGCTATGCGCCCGTGGTTGTATTTACGGATGCGACGTATCACAATACGCAACTTGCCTGCTCCTCCGCGCCCTTGGATACGGAAGCGGCGCAAGACTTGGGATTGCCCAGTCATGCGATGGTGATTACCCAAAAACAAGTGACCAGCACGTATGACGAAGCGGTTGCGGTACGAGATTTGGTGCAGGAACGCCACTGGCAATCGCTGCTTGTTGTGACCGATCCCTTTCACACCCGGCGCGCAAATCACACCTTTCGCGAGCTACTGCCCGATGTGTCCATCACCACCAGCGCCGCGCCCGACGCGGAGTACGAACCGCAGCATTGGTGGCAAAGCGAAGAAGGCGTGACGGCCGTTTTTTCGGAGATCATCAAGATGATATTTTATTGGAGCGTCTATGGCATCGCGCCCTGACCCACCACGCCCTCAGCGGAGAAAATTTATCAGCAAATTTCCCTCTTAATCTGCTGAATCTGCTGAATCTGCTGATAGAAAAAGAGTAAATGGTATAATGGGTAAAACAGACGCGAAAAAAACTTGTCAAGCAAAAATCATACAAATCTGGGGGATCTAAAAACGTTCCAACGTTCCAACGTTCAAACGTTCAAACAATATTATGGAACTACGACAATACCTTAGCATCGTCTTAAAATGGTGGTGGTTGATTCTCTTGACGACGGTTCTGGGCGCCGGGGCCGCCTACTACGTCAGCAGCATCTCGCTGCCGATCTATAAGGCAACCACGACGCTCACGATTGACCGCGGCGGCGATCCCCGCGACGACCCCTCGCGCCAAATTCAGACCAGCGAAGCCATCGCCAGCACCTACGTGGTGCAAATTCAGGCGCCCGTCATCCTGCAAGCGGTGCGGTCGCGCCTGGGCCTGGCGATGGACGTGGACGACCTCAAGGAGATGCTCACCGTCTCGCAGATGGTGGACACGCAGCTCATTGACATCGCCGCCCAGGGCCACGACCCGGCGCTGCTCAAGGCGCTGGTGGAAACGGTCGCGCAGGTGTTCATCGAACAGGAGACCGGCCAGCAGGAAGCGCGCTATCAGGCGCAGCTCACGGCGCTGGAAACGCAGGTGGCCGGGCTGGAGACCTCCCTTGAGGAGACGCAAAAGGCGATTGCCGCCCTCGGCGATCCCAATGACCTGCCCGAATTCGCCCGGCTGGATCTGGCGCAACTGGAAACGCGCCGCGCCAACCAACAGACGCGCCTGACCATTTTGCTGCAAAGCGCGCAGGAGTTCCGGCTGGCAATGGCGCGCTACACCACCCGCATCTCCGTCTTCGCCCCCGCCGAGCTGCCGGTCAAGCCGATTGGCCCGCAGACATTGCGCAACACCGCGCTCGCCGCCGCCACTGGCCTGATGATCGGCGTCGGCGTGGCCTTCCTGATCGAATATCTTGACGATACCGTGCGCACGCCGGAAGACATCAAACAAGTGCTGCCGCTGGCGGTCTTGGGCGTGCTGCCGCGCATGGCAAAGCGGAACACCGCGCAGACGGGGATTGTGGTCACCGAGCACCCCTTGCAGCCCATCGCGGAAGCGTTCCGCAGCCTGCGCACCAGCATCCAGTTCACCAACCTGGATGAGCCGCCGCGCACGCTCCTGGTGACCAGCCCGCAGCCCACCGACGGCAAATCCTTCACGGCGGCCAATCTCGCCGCGGCCATCGCCCAGGGCGGGAAATCGGTGATCCTGGTGGACGCCGACCTGCGCCACCCCACCATGCACAAGACCTTCAACCTGCCCATAGCCCCCGGGCTGACCGAGTCGCTGCTCTCTGTGGAGGAGCGCCCGCGCGCGCTGCAAGCTACGAACGTGGAGCGCCTGCGCGTCGTCCCCGTTGGTTCGCGCGTGCCGGATTCGACGGAACTCCTGGCCTCGCAGACCTTCAAGCGCCTCATCGCCGAGCTGCAAGAGCAGGCAGACGTAGTCATCCTCGATAGCCCCCCCGTGCTGGCCGTCTCCGACGCGGCAGTGCTCTCCACCCTGGTGGATGGGGTGGTGCTGGTGATGGACTGCGGCAAGACCCGCATCCCGGCGGCGGTGCAGGCCGCCGAACGACTCGCCGGCGTGGGGGGCACGATCCTGGGCGTGGTCCTCAACCGCGTCACGGCGCGCTCCGGCGGCTATTACTACTACTATTATTATCACACAGACGGGTTGGACGGTGAACGCAAGGGCCTCGCCCGCTGGTTCCAAAGGAAGAAAACGTCAAAACGTTCCAACGTTTAAACGTTCCAACGTTCCAACGTCCCGACGTTCCAACGTTCCAACGTTCCAACGTTCCAACGTCTCAACGTTCCAACGTTCCAACGCATAGGAGAAGCCTTGAAAACACGTTACCTATCCATTATTGTGGGACTTTTTGTTCTGGTCTTGGTCGGCTGCCAGCAGCCGGCGGGGGATTTTGCCCCCACCTTCACACCGCCGACGTTCGTTGCAACCGCCGTTCCGGCAGTCACAACCTATACGGTAGCATACGGCGCCGTGGTGGATGTCATCGAAACGCGCGGACAGGTGAAGTCGCAGCAAGAGACACGCCTGACCTTCCCCTTGGACGGCGCGCTAAAGGCGGTTCACATCGCCCCTGGCGATCAGGTTGAGGCGGGCGCCCTGCTGGCCGAACTCAATGCGCCGGCCAACCAACAAGCCTTAGTCGCCCGGCAACATGCCCTCAACCTGGCAGAGCTAAATCTCGCAAGAATTCAGACCGAAGGCCAGACTGCGCAGCAAGCAGACATCAAAGAGGCGCAGGCCAACCTCGCCGTCGTGCAAGCGCAATACGATCAGACCGTGTTAAGCAATAAACTAACGGTGGAATATGCCGAAAAAGCCATGGCGCCCTGCGTGACGACGGCAAAAAACGACCTTGAAAAAATGCTGTGCGAAACATCCTGGTACCACGCCCGCCTGCGCGCCGAAGCCGCCAACAACGTCGCGCTGGAACAACTCCGCGCCGCACGGGTGCGCTTAGAACTGGCCCGCGCGGATTCCTATGCCGCCAATGAAGCCATCGCCGCCGAGCAGGTGAGACAGGCGCAAGAATTGTATCTCATGGCCGAGGGTCAGATGAGCAGCACATTACTGACGGCGCCCTTCTCCGGAGTGATCCTCTCCATCGAAAAGAGGCCCGGCGACAATGTGTCAGCCTATGAACCCATCGGCGTTCTGGCCGATCCGTCGCAGCTTTGGGCCATTGCCACAGTCTTCGAGCAAGACATCCACCGGGTAGCGGTCGGCCAGCGCGTGTCGCTGGTGCTGGACGCCTTCCTGGATCAGACCTACCACGGCTCCGTCCTGCAAATTGCCAGCCAGGCCGTGCTCTGGCAGGGGAAGTGGGCCTACGCAGTCACCCTTGTGTTTGACGACGACCAGACCATTCCCGCCACCATGAGCATGGGCGCCGACATCCGCTTTGTGGTGCGCGCCAGGGAAAATGTCCTGGTCATCCCCACGCAAGCGATCCTGGTCAGCGGCGGGCGGGAGTACGTGGAACTGTGGAAGGACAACGGCGCGTTGCAGCCGGTGGAAATCCAGACCGGCATCTCCAACGGCATCGAAACCGAAGTCATCGCCGGCCTTGAGGCCGGACAAGTCGTGCGGATTCCTTGAGAATCCCTGACTCTCCCGAAAAAAGGGGAGGAGTTTCACGCAAAGGCGCAAAGGCGCAAAGATTTCAACCTGTGCAATAGCCCTTCTGACTAACCTATTTTTCGTCAGCAGATTAAGCGGATTAAGCAGATTTTCCGTTCTTAATCTGCTCAATCTGCTGACCAAATTCTCCCCTATTGCACAGGTCGAAAGATTTTTAAGATCAGGCTAAATTCTATAACATAAATCACGCTCTTCAATGAAGACTATGAAGGCTGACATCCATTTTCCTTAGCGTCTTTGCGCCTTTGCGTGAGATCTTTAATTGTTTCAGTGGAGTCATACCCTTAGATGAAACCTGTGAGATTGCAGTGGTTGGCACATAGTCTGATTCTGGGCGGCATCTTTCTGATGGCGATCTGGCCGCTGCATCCGTTGGTGCTCGCCCGCTGGTATGTGGCCGACGGGACGCGCCGCATGAACCAGATACAGCGCGATGCCGGGGCCTCGTCTGAGGCGCAGTATGCGCAGGCGCTCCAGGCCGGGCAAGCCTTCCAGACCGCGCTGCGTTGGGATCCCCTCAACGCGCGCGCCTACGCTGGCTTGGCCGAGATCTATCGGATGTGGGGCGATGCAAACTCGGCGGCGCGCGCGCTGTCGCGGGCCTGCGCCCTGGCCCCGCGCGACGTGGCGCTGCTGGTGCGCCTCGGCGACGCCTTCCGCGACGCCGGGCAAACGGAGCTGGCGACAGCGACCTACACGCGCGTCCTGGCGGTGCAGCCCAACAACGCCGCCGCCGCCCAAGCCCTTGAGGCGTTAAAGGCCACAACCCCATGAACCAACCGCCCAACGTTCCAACGTCTCAACATTCCAACGTCCCAACGCCCCAACGTTCCAACGTCCCAACGTCCCAACGTTCCAACGTTCCAACGTTCCAACGTTCTTTCTGACGCTGGTTCCTCCTCTGCGATCTGCTACTGCTGCTCATCGGCGAGGACGCCACGGTATTGCGCGCGCGCGCCTGGTGGAACGTGCTGCAAAGCGACCTCACGGCGCTGCGGGGGTTACTGCGCGATCCCCAGGCAACGGCCCCCTGGCCCCCAGACGAGTTGTTCCGCATGACCTACGCCGACTTGCGCGGCTTTCAGAGGGAGTTCGCGCTGGCCCTGGAACTGGCGCCCTATGTCCGCTGGCTACCGCGCTACGGGCATGACCTGGCCGCCTTCCCCACCCTGCTGGAGATGGCTCTCGATCTGAGCGAGAGCGGCGCGCTGCTGTCACAGTCGTTATCCCCCCTGCTCTCCCCACAACGCCAGGGCGCCGGCTACACCCTGGAAACGACGCTGGCGCTGCTGGACGAGGCGCAGCCCCAACTGGCGTATACGGCGGACGCGCTGGCGCGGGTGCGGCAGGCGCGCGCCACGCTGGACGTAACGCGCCTCTCCCCGCGCCTGGCCGGTTGGCTGAAGGAACTGGACGCGCTCCTGCCGCGCGTGGAACAGGGGGTGCAGGGCGCGTTGCTGCTGCCCCGGCTGTTGGGCGCGGCCCAAACGCGCACCTACCTGTTGCTGGTTCACAACGAGGACGAGCTGCGCCCGGCGGGGGGCTTCCTCACCGGCGTGGCCCGCATCACCCTGCGCGAGGGACGCATCGAGCAGCTCTATTTCGAGAACAGCGCCGAGGTGACGGACTTCAAGCGCCCCTATCCCGACCCGCCCGACCCACTGCGCGAGATTATGGGGCTGGACCTGTGGGTCTTTCACGACAGCAACTGGAGTCCCGATTTCCCCACCTCGGCGCGGGTGGCGGTGGCGTTTTATCAGCATCGCTACGCGACGCCCATTGATGGCGTGCTGGCGCTGGATCAAGAGGGGTTCCGGCAGTGGATGGAGGTGCTTCAACCGCTTAACGTGGACAGCTATCCCGAACCGCTCACCGCCGAAAACATCCTCCCGGCCCTGCGCCAATCCCGCGACACGCTCCTGGAACCCGATCCGTTAGCAAGCTGGGAACACCTGCACAAAGCATTTCTTGAGGATGTACTCAACGCCGCCGTCCAAAAGCTCCAGGAACAGCCGGAGAGCGTTGACTTCGCCCGGTTGGGCCTGGCCGTCATCACCGCGTTTGAGGAACGTCACCTGTTTGCAGTGGCCTTTGAGGATGCAGAGGCGGCGGCGCTGTTACAGCAAGCGCGCTGGGATGGCGCGCTCTACCGTGGCGCGGGCGATTTTGTGATGGCCGTGGACGCCAACCTGGGCTACAACAAAGTGAATCCTTACATCGCCGAAAGCCTGGCGTACAGCGTAGACCTGCGCGACCTCGCTCAGCCGCAGGCGACGTTGACCCTGCGCTACCAACATCGCGGCCCGCAGAGCGACGCTTATTGCTACCATTTCCAGAAGGCGGACAGCCTCACCTACGAGCAACTGATGCAGCACTGCTATTGGGATTACGCGCGCATCTTTGTCCCGGCGGGCAGCCGACTGATCAGCGCCACGCCCAACCCCGTGCCTGGGCGGATGTTAGTCACCGGCAAAGGGCGCTCCGGCGAGCCGGACCTGCTGCCGGACGAGGCCGGGAAAAGCGTCTTCGGCACCTTCTTTGTGCTTCCCCCCGGGCAAAGCGCCGAGACGCGCTTTGCCTACGCCCTGCCCGCGAAAATCATCGAGCCGACCGAGAACGGGATACGCTATCATCTCTACATCCAAAAACAGGGCGGTCAGGGTGAAATTCCGGTGCAAATCACAGTAGCCATTCCTCCCGCTGCCCGCGTATTGCACAGTTCCCTGCCCGTGGACGACCGCGCAGAAGGGCAACTGGTCTTCACGCAATCCCTCAAGGGCGATTTGGACTTGACCCTTGATATTGCACCGTAGGGAGTCGGGAGCTTTCAGATAGCTCTTTCGCACCGCAGAGCACGCTGAGGCCGCTGAGACCCCATAAAAATCTCTGCGATCTCTGCGCACTCTGCGGTAAATTTTCACTGGTTTTCGTAAGTCCTGTGCTGATAGCTAGGGCGTTCCCTCTACCAAGAGGGCAAAGTGGGGGTAGCGTCCCACCGTGGGGATTTCGTGAACGACGGCAAGTGTGGCGGGATCAATGACGGCAATGCGATTTTCGTTGGGCAACGTCACGAAGACCCTACTCGCGTTGGCGGCAATGCCTTTGGGATGGCCGTTGACGGGGATGGCGGGCAGAGCGAGCGCCGCTGTCGCGCGGCTGACAAGCGGGGCCGGCCCGTTCGCGCAAACAACAAGAGGTAAACGAATCGTCCAGAGAGCATCGCCCTTTGCGCCGGGGTCGGACAACAAACGCCCGCTTTCGTCCAGAACCGAGACGGAGCGCCCCAGATAATTGGACACGTAGATACGCATCCCCACGGCGGCCAAGCCGTGCCCACCGTGACCGGGCATGGCCGGGTCCTGGATCTCAGTTGCATACCGGCCTAGCAACGCAAACGTATCAGGATCATAGACGTGCAATTCGCTATCCATACCAAACGCAACGTAGATGCGATCCGTATCAGGGTGATAAAGCAGGCTGTGGGGCGCCAAAGGCTTCGTTTTCAAACGAAACTCCCATTGAAATCCCCCACCCGTCGGTGTGATCGTCCACAGCCCCTCGCCGCCCATATACAACTTGGCGACGTATACCCGCCTACGGCCCGGATCGCTATCAATACCGAAAAAACCAAACTGGAGGAAGCGATCTTTGATGTTCCCACGTTTATCCAGTATCGTGATGCCGTCGCCGTTGTTATTGTTGGTGACATAAAGATGATCCTCCAACACGGCGACGTGAATGGCGCCAAAGCCCACGACAACTTCCGTTAGAATTTGGCGCGTAGACAGATCCACCATCAACAACTTGCTCGCCGTTGCATCCGGGGCAGTGTTCGCCAAAACATACAACAACCCGCCGTCTGCCGCCATACCAAAGGGATGATACCCGGCCGCAAAGCTGCCCATATAGGCATAGGTCTGTGCATCGTAAATATCAATGGTGTTGGAATCCAGGTTGGACACATATAACTGCGTCCCCGTGACGTAGTGGATAGGGGTTCTTTCAATCGCGCGATTATGGGTGAGGTCACATTCCAGCCCCGCGCCGCCAATGTCAACCTGGTTGACGATCTCGGTGAGCGCCGGGGGCAACGAGGCGGCAAGCCGCACCACAACTTGCACATTTCCAGTGTATCCTGCCGGCACATCCCCCAGAGCGAGCGTATAAACCTGTCCCCCCACAGCCTGCCACCCTGCACTGACCAGAACCGTGTATGCTGGAAGCGTCTCGGTCAAAACCACATCTTCTGCCAGGGCAGTTCCCACATTGCTGTATGTGATCGTATACGTGACCAGATCTCCCGCTGCCAGCCGCCCCGCGCCATGACTTCGCATCTCTACCGCAAGGTCAAAGCCGGCGCCCACCGTCGTCAGAAGACTAAAAAAGCTGTACCGGGTTCTCACCACGTTGCGAAGGCTTGTCTGGGCGGGATAGGGAAAGGTGGCGGACAAGGATACCGGTAAATCTACGGCGCCGCCGGCCCCCGGGGGGATTTCGGCAATCTGATACGTGCAAACCTGCGCGGCGCACACCCATCCTGCACCCCCGGTATAACTGACATAAGCGGGCAGCGTATCGGTCACCACAACGTTGTAGAAAGTTTGATCGGTCAGATTGTTCTGATATTGGATCTGGTAGGTGAATGGCCTGCCGGGCATTACACAGAGGGGCGCGGTTTTCCTCACCTCGAGGACGTAACGGGGAGGCAGGTCTGCGGCTGGGTCGCTTTCAAAATGCAGAGGAACATTGGCGTTTGCCGCTACGGAGGGCGGCGTCCCTTGAGAAAAAACCATTGCCCCCAGAACTCCTACGACTATTCCTATGCCAAGCACGATAGACTTGTTCATCGCTCCACCCCCACTTCGCGCTGAAACGAATCATTGTAACTATGGTAACATGGCTTTAGGTCTGGGAAGTTTCAGTTTGGTTAAGGTTGCAAAGTGAGCTGTATGATGAACCGACAGACGATAACCGAGGGCCAATCCCTGCCCGCCGTCCCCGACGCCCCGCCCATCCCCGGCCTGACCTTTCGCCGGTTTCGCGGCGAGCCTGACTACCCGGTGATGGTGGCGATTCTCGATGCCTGCAACGACGCGGACGGGCTGGAATACATCAACACGGTCGCGGATATGGCGTCGCTCTTCGCGCACCTGAAGAACTGCGACCCGTACCGGGATATGCTGTTCGCCGAGGTGTATGGCGAGACGGTCGCCTTCAGCCGGGTGTGGTGGGAGGAAGCGTCCCCTGCGTGGTACTACATCCCGCTCGGCTTTGTCCATCCCGCGTGGCGGCGCAAGGGACTGGGCATGGCGATGTTGCGCTACGGCGAAACGCGCCTGCGGGAAGCGGCCCGCGAGCATCCGGCGGGGGAGAAGCGCTTCCGCGTGTGGACGACCGATAAGGAGTATGGCGCGTGGGCTTTGTTTACCCAGGCCGGCTACGAGCCGGTGCGCCATTACATTGAGATGACCCGCCCCATTGACGCCCCGCTGCCGAACGCGCCACTGCCCGCCGGACTGGACGTGCGCCCGGTCGCGCCGGAGCAGTACCGCGCCGTGTGGGACGCGAAAGAGGAAGCGCGCCAGGATCATTGGGGCTACGCGCCCACGACCGACGCGGACTTTGAGCGGTGGACGGAGACGCGCACGTTCGCGCCGCACCTGTGGAAGGTGGCCTGGGACGGGGAGCAGGTCGCCGGGATGGCGCTGAATCACCTGGATGAAGAACAGAACGCACGCTACCACCGCCGACGCGGCCGCACCCAGTACGTGTTTGTGCGGCGTCCGTGGCGGCGGCGCGGGCTGGCGCGGGCGCTGCTCGTGCAGAGCATCGAGATGTTTAAAGCCATGGGGATGGCAGAAACGGCCCTGGGTGTGGATACCCAGAATCCAAGCGGCGCGCTCAAATTGTACGAAAGCCTGGGCTATCAGGAAGGCCGGCGGCACACGTTTTTCGACAAGAAACTGTAGCACTCAAGCGGATCTTACCCTTGCGACGCAAAGAATGGGCCACGGATTTTACGGATTTTTCTCTTGAAAAGCCCATGCTTTGATCTTAAAAATCTTTGCGCCTTTGCGTCTTTGCGTGAAACTTCCCCCTTTTTCAGGAGAATCAATGATGGCATTGACGCGACGTTTGTATCAAGGCGAAGACGACTACTGGCGGATTCGCACCTTTCTGCGCGAGGTACTCCTGCGCAACGATCTGCGCGAGTTAAGCTGGCACGTCGCCGAGTTCGACTATTGGCGCTGGCATCTGGTCGCCAATCTCAGCGGCGGGGACCTCGCCGATGGGGTCTTTCTGTGGGAAACGGCGGAGGGACGGCTGGCGGCGGTGCTGAATCCTATTATGGGCGGCGAAGCCATCTTGCACGTTCACCCCGACTTCCGCACACCTGCCCTTGAGGATGAAATGCTGACCGTGGCCGCCGAGCATCTGGCCGTGACGGGCGACGACGGCCGCCGGACGCTCTGGGTATCGGCCGGCGTTGCGGACGAACTGCGCCGCGCGGCCCTGACCCGGAACGGCTTCGAGTGCCTCTCCGCGCCCGAACGGCAGGCCTATTGGCGGCGCCGCCAATAGGCCTGCCGTTCGGGCGCGGAGAGGCACTCGAAGCCGTTCCGGGTCAGGGCCGCGCGGCGCAGTTCGTCCGCAACGCCGGCCGATACCCAGAGCGTCCGGCGGCCGTCGTCGCCCGTCACGGCCAGATGCTCGGCGGCCACGGTCAGCATTTCATCCTCAAGGGCAGGTGTGCGGAAGTCGGGGTGAACGTGCAAGATGGCTTCGCCGCCCATAATAGGATTCAGCACCGCCGCCAGCCGTCCCTCCGCCGTTTCCCACAGAAAGACCCCATCGGCGAGGTCCCCGCCGCTGAGATTGGCGACCAGATGCCAGCGCCAATAGTCGAACTCGGCGACGTGCCAGCTTAACTCGCGCAGATCGTTGCGCAGGAGTACCTCGCGCAGAAAGGTGCGAATCCGCCAGTAGTCGTCTTCGCCTTGATACAAACGTCGCGTCAATGCCATCATTGATTCTCCTGAAAAAGGGGGAAGTTTCACGCAAAGACGCAAAGGCGCAAAGATTTTTAAGATCAAAGCATGGGCTTTTCAAGAGAAAAATCCGTAAAATCCGTGGCCCATTCTTTGCGTCGCAAGGGTAAGATCCGCTTGAGTGCTACAGTTTCTTGTCGAAAAACGTGTGCCGCCGGCCTTCCTGATAGCCCAGGCTTTCGTACAATTTGAGCGCGCCGCTTGGATTCTGGGTATCCACACCCAGGGCCGTTTCTGCCATCCCCATGGCTTTAAACATCTCGATGCTCTGCACGAGCAGCGCCCGCGCCAGCCCGCGCCGCCGCCACGGACGCCGCACAAACACGTACTGGGTGCGGCCGCGTCGGCGGTGGTAGCGTGCGTTCTGTTCTTCATCCAGGTGATTCAGCGCCATCCCGGCGACCTGCTCCCCGTCCCAGGCCACCTTCCACAGGTGCGGCGCGAACGTGCGCGTCTCCGTCCACCGCTCAAAGTCCGCGTCGGTCGTGGGCGCGTAGCCCCAATGATCCTGGCGCGCTTCCTCTTTCGCGTCCCACACGGCGCGGTACTGCTCCGGCGCGACCGGGCGCACGTCCAGTCCGGCGGGCAGTGGCGCGTTCGGCAGCGGGGCGTCAATGGGGCGGGTCATCTCAATGTAATGGCGCACCGGCTCGTAGCCGGCCTGGGTAAACAAAGCCCACGCGCCATACTCCTTATCGGTCGTCCACACGCGGAAGCGCTTCTCCCCCGCCGGATGCTCGCGGGCCGCTTCCCGCAGGCGCGTTTCGCCGTAGCGCAACATCGCCATGCCCAGTCCCTTGCGCCGCCACGCGGGATGGACAAAGCCGAGCGGGATGTAGTACCACGCAGGGGACGCTTCCTCCCACCACACCCGGCTGAAGGCGACCGTCTCGCCATACACCTCGGCGAACAGCATATCCCGGTACGGGTCGCAGTTCTTCAGGTGCGCGAAGAGCGACGCCATATCCGCGACCGTGTTGATGTATTCCAGCCCGTCCGCGTCGTTGCAGGCATCGAGAATCGCCACCATCACCGGGTAGTCAGGCTCGCCGCGAAACCGGCGAAAGGTCAGGCCGGGGATGGGCGGGGCGTCGGGGACGGCGGGCAGGGATTGGCCCTCGGTTATCGTCTGTCGGTTCATCATACAGCTCACTTTGCAACCTTAACCAAACTGAAACTTCCCAGACCTAAAGCCATGTTACCATAGTTACAATGATTCGTTTCAGCGCGAAGTGGGGGTGGAGCGATGAACAAGTCTATCGTGCTTGGCATAGGAATAGTCGTAGGAGTTCTGGGGGCAATGGTTTTTTCTCAAGGGACGCCGCCCTCCGTAGCGGCAAACGCCAATGTTCCTCTGCATTTTGAAAGCGACCCAGCCGCAGACCTGCCTCCCCGTTACGTCCTCGAGGTGAGGAAAACCGCGCCCCTCTGTGTAATGCCCGGCAGGCCATTCACCTACCAGATCCAATATCAGAACAATCTGACCGATCAAACTTTCTACAACGTTGTGGTGACCGATACGCTGCCCGCTTATGTCAGTTATACCGGGGGTGCAGGATGGGTGTGCGCCGCGCAGGTTTGCACGTATCAGATTGCCGAAATCCCCCCGGGGGCCGGCGGCGCCGTAGATTTACCGGTATCCTTGTCCGCCACCTTTCCCTATCCCGCCCAGACAAGCCTTCGCAACGTGGTGAGAACCCGGTACAGCTTTTTTAGTCTTCTGACGACGGTGGGCGCCGGCTTTGACCTTGCGGTAGAGATGCGAAGTCATGGCGCGGGGCGGCTGGCAGCGGGAGATCTGGTCACGTATACGATCACATACAGCAATGTGGGAACTGCCCTGGCAGAAGATGTGGTTTTGACCGAGACGCTTCCAGCATACACGGTTCTGGTCAGTGCAGGGTGGCAGGCTGTGGGGGGACAGGTTTATACGCTCGCTCTGGGGGATGTGCCGGCAGGATACACTGGAAATGTGCAAGTTGTGGTGCGGCTTGCCGCCTCGTTGCCCCCGGCGCTCACCGAGATCGTCAACCAGGTTGACATTGGCGGCGCGGGGCTGGAATGTGACCTCACCCATAATCGCGCGATTGAAAGAACCCCTATCCACTACGTCACGGGGACGCAGTTATATGTGTCCAACCTGGATTCCAACACCATTGATATTTACGATGCACAGACCTATGCCTATATGGGCAGCTTTGCGGCCGGGTATCATCCCTTTGGTATGGCGGCAGACGGCGGGTTGTTGTATGTTTTGGCGAACACTGCCCCGGATGCAACGGCGAGCAAGTTGTTGATGGTGGATCTGTCTACGCGCCAAATTCTAACGGAAGTTGTCGTGGGCTTTGGCGCCATTCACGTCGCCGTGTTGGAGGATCATCTTTATGTCACCAACAATAACAACGGCGACGGCATCACGATACTGGATAAACGTGGGAACATCAAAGATCGCTTCCTCCAGTTTGGTTTTTTCGGTATTGATAGCGATCCGGGCCGTAGGCGGGTATACGTCGCCAAGTTGTATATGGGCGGCGAGGGGCTGTGGACGATCACACCGACGGGTGGGGGATTTCAATGGGAGTTTCGTTTGAAAACGAAGCCTTTGGCGCCCCACAGCCTGCTTTATCACCCTGATACGGATCGCATCTACGTTGCGTTTGGTATGGATAGCGAATTGCACGTCTATGATCCTGATACGTTTGCGTTGCTAGGCCGGTATGCAACTGAGATCCAGGACCCGGCCATGCCCGGTCACGGTGGGCACGGCTTGGCCGCCGTGGGGATGCGTATCTACGTGTCCAATTATCTGGGGCGCTCCGTCTCGGTTCTGGACGAAAGCGGGCGTTTGTTGTCCGACCCCGGCGCAAAGGGCGATGCTCTCTGGACGATTCGTTTACCTCTTGTTGTTTGCGCGAACGGGCCGGCCCCGCTTGTCAGCCGCGCGACAGCGGCGCTCGCTCTGCCCGCCATCCCCGTCAACGGCCATCCCAAAGGCATTGCCGCCAACGCGAGTAGGGTCTTCGTGACGTTGCCCAACGAAAATCGCATTGCCGTCATTGATCCCGCCACACTTGCCGTCGTTCACGAAATCCCCACGGTGGGACGCTACCCCCACTTTGCCCTCTTGGTAGAGGGAACGCCCTAGCTATCAGCACAGGACTTACGAAAACCAGTGAAAATTTACCGCAGAGTGCGCAGAGATCGCAGAGATTTTTATGGGGTCTCAGCGGCCTCAGCGTGCTCTGCGGTGCGAAAGAGCTATCTGAAAGCTCCCGACTCCCTACGGTGCAATATCAAGGGTCAAGTCCAAATCGCCCTTGAGGGATTGCGTGAAGACCAGTTGCCCTTCTGCGCGGTCGTCCACGGGCAGGGAACTGTGCAATACGCGGGCAGCGGGAGGAATGGCTACTGTGATTTGCACCGGAATTTCACCCTGACCGCCCTGTTTTTGGATGTAGAGATGATAGCGTATCCCGTTCTCGGTCGGCTCGATGATTTTCGCGGGCAGGGCGTAGGCAAAGCGCGTCTCGGCGCTTTGCCCGGGGGGAAGCACAAAGAAGGTGCCGAAGACGCTTTTCCCGGCCTCGTCCGGCAGCAGGTCCGGCTCGCCGGAGCGCCCTTTGCCGGTGACTAACATCCGCCCAGGCACGGGGTTGGGCGTGGCGCTGATCAGTCGGCTGCCCGCCGGGACAAAGATGCGCGCGTAATCCCAATAGCAGTGCTGCATCAGTTGCTCGTAGGTGAGGCTGTCCGCCTTCTGGAAATGGTAGCAATAAGCGTCGCTCTGCGGGCCGCGATGTTGGTAGCGCAGGGTCAACGTCGCCTGCGGCTGAGCGAGGTCGCGCAGGTCTACGCTGTACGCCAGGCTTTCGGCGATGTAAGGATTCACTTTGTTGTAGCCCAGGTTGGCGTCCACGGCCATCACAAAATCGCCCGCGCCACGGTAGAGCGCGCCATCCCAGCGCGCTTGCTGTAACAGCGCCGCCGCCTCTGCATCCTCAAAGGCCACTGCAAACAGGTGACGTTCCTCAAACGCGGTGATGACGGCCAGGCCCAACCGGGCGAAGTCAACGCTCTCCGGCTGTTCCTGGAGCTTTTGGACGGCGGCGTTGAGTACATCCTCAAGAAATGCTTTGTGCAGGTGTTCCCAGCTTGCTAACGGATCGGGTTCCAGGAGCGTGTCGCGGGATTGGCGCAGGGCCGGGAGGATGTTTTCGGCGGTGAGCGGTTCGGGATAGCTGTCCACGTTAAGCGGTTGAAGCACCTCCATCCACTGCCGGAACCCCTCTTGATCCAGCGCCAGCACGCCATCAATGGGCGTCGCGTAGCGATGCTGATAAAACGCCACCGCCACCCGCGCCGAGGTGGGGAAATCGGGACTCCAGTTGCTGTCGTGAAAGACCCACAGGTCCAGCCCCATAATCTCGCGCAGTGGGTCGGGCGGGTCGGGATAGGGGCGCTTGAAGTCCGTCACCTCGGCGCTGTTCTCGAAATAGAGCTGCTCGATGCGTCCCTCGCGCAGGGTGATGCGGGCCACGCCGGTGAGGAAGCCCCCCGCCGGGCGCAGCTCGTCCTCGTTGTGAACCAGCAACAGGTAGGTGCGCGTTTGGGCCGCGCCCAACAGCCGGGGCAGCAGCAACGCGCCCTGCACCCCCTGTTCCACGCGCGGCAGGAGCGCGTCCAGTTCCTTCAGCCAACCGGCCAGGCGCGGGGAGAGGCGCGTTACGTCCAGCGTGGCGCGCGCCTGCCGCACCCGCGCCAGCGCGTCCGCCGTATACGCCAGTTGGGGCTGCGCCTCGTCCAGCAGCGCCAGCGTCGTTTCCAGGGTGTAGCCGGCGCCCTGGCGTTGTGGGGAGAGCAGGGGGGATAACGACTGTGACAGCAGCGCGCCGCTCTCGCTCAGATCGAGAGCCATCTCCAGCAGGGTGGGGAAGGCGGCCAGGTCATGCCCGTAGCGCGGTAGCCAGCGGACATAGGGCGCCAGTTCCAGGGCCAGCGCGAACTCCCTCTGAAAGCCGCGCAAGTCGGCGTAGGTCATGCGGAACAACTCGTCTGGGGGCCAGGGGGCCGTTGCCTGGGGATCGCGCAGTAACCCCCGCAGCGCCGTGAGGTCGCTTTGCAGCACGTTCCACCAGGCGCGCGCGCGCAATACCGTGGCGTCCTCGCCGATGAGCAGCAGTAGCAGATCGCAGAGGAGGAACCAGCGTCAGAAAGAACGTTGGAACGTTGGAACGTTGGAACGTTGGGACGTTGGGACGTTGGAACGTTGGGGCGTTGGGACGTTGGAATGTTGAGACGTTGGAACGTTGGGCGGTTGGTTCATGGGGTTGTGGCCTTTAACGCCTCAAGGGCTTGGGCGGCGGCGGCGTTGTTGGGCTGCACCGCCAGGACGCGCGTGTAGGTCGCTGTCGCCAGCTCCGTTTGCCCGGCGTCGCGGAAGGCGTCGCCGAGGCGCACCAGCAGCGCCACGTCGCGCGGGGCCAGGGCGCAGGCCCGCGACAGCGCGCGCGCCGCCGAGTTTGCATCGCCCCACATCCGATAGATCTCGGCCAAGCCAGCGTAGGCGCGCGCGTTGAGGGGATCCCAACGCAGCGCGGTCTGGAAGGCTTGCCCGGCCTGGAGCGCCTGCGCATACTGCGCCTCAGACGAGGCCCCGGCATCGCGCTGTATCTGGTTCATGCGGCGCGTCCCGTCGGCCACATACCAGCGGGCGAGCACCAACGGATGCAGCGGCCAGATCGCCATCAGAAAGATGCCGCCCAGAATCAGACTATGTGCCAACCACTGCAATCTCACAGGTTTCATCTAAGGGTATGACTCCACTGAAACAATTAAAGATCTCACGCAAAGGCGCAAAGACGCTAAGGAAAATGGATGTCAGCCTTCATAGTCTTCATTGAAGAGCGTGATTTATGTTATAGAATTTAGCCTGATCTTAAAAATCTTTCGACCTGTGCAATAGGGGAGAATTTGGTCAGCAGATTGAGCAGATTAAGAACGGAAAATCTGCTTAATCCGCTTAATCTGCTGACGAAAAATAGGTTAGTCAGAAGGGCTATTGCACAGGTTGAAATCTTTGCGCCTTTGCGCCTTTGCGTGAAACTCCTCCCCTTTTTTCGGGAGAGTCAGGGATTCTCAAGGAATCCGCACGACTTGTCCGGCCTCAAGGCCGGCGATGACTTCGGTTTCGATGCCGTTGGAGATGCCGGTCTGGATTTCCACCGGCTGCAACGCGCCGTTGTCCTTCCACAGTTCCACGTACTCCCGCCCGCCGCTGACCAGGATCGCTTGCGTGGGGATGACCAGGACATTTTCCCTGGCGCGCACCACAAAGCGGATGTCGGCGCCCATGCTCATGGTGGCGGGAATGGTCTGGTCGTCGTCAAACACAAGGGTGACTGCGTAGGCCCACTTCCCCTGCCAGAGCACGGCCTGGCTGGCAATTTGCAGGACGGAGCCGTGGTAGGTCTGATCCAGGAAGGCGTCCAGCACCAGCGACACGCGCTGGCCGACCGCTACCCGGTGGATGTCTTGCTCGAAGACTGTGGCAATGGCCCAAAGCTGCGACGGATCGGCCAGAACGCCGATGGGTTCATAGGCTGACACATTGTCGCCGGGCCTCTTTTCGATGGAGAGGATCACTCCGGAGAAGGGCGCCGTCAGTAATGTGCTGCTCATCTGACCCTCGGCCATGAGATACAATTCTTGCGCCTGTCTCACCTGCTCGGCGGCGATGGCTTCATTGGCGGCATAGGAATCCGCGCGGGCCAGTTCTAAGCGCACCCGTGCGGCGCGGAGTTGTTCCAGCGCGACGTTGTTGGCGGCTTCGGCGCGCAGGCGGGCGTGGTACCAGGATGTTTCGCACAGCATTTTTTCAAGGTCGTTTTTTGCCGTCGTCACGCAGGGCGCCATGGCTTTTTCGGCATATTCCACCGTTAGTTTATTGCTTAACACGGTCTGATCGTATTGCGCTTGCACGACGGCGAGGTTGGCCTGCGCCTCTTTGATGTCTGCTTGCTGCGCAGTCTGGCCTTCGGTCTGAATTCTTGCGAGATTTAGCTCTGCCAGGTTGAGGGCATGTTGCCGGGCGACTAAGGCTTGTTGGTTGGCCGGCGCATTGAGTTCGGCCAGCAGGGCGCCCGCCTCAACCTGATCGCCAGGGGCGATGTGAACCGCCTTTAGCGCGCCGTCCAAGGGGAAGGTCAGGCGTGTCTCTTGCTGCGACTTCACCTGTCCGCGCGTTTCGATGACATCCACCACGGCGCCGTATGCTACCGTATAGGTTGTGACTGCCGGAACGGCGGTTGCAACGAACGTCGGCGGTGTGAAGGTGGGGGCAAAATCCCCCGCCGGCTGCTGGCAGCCGACCAAGACCAGAACAAAAAGTCCCACAATAATGGATAGGTAACGTGTTTTCAAGGCTTCTCCTATGCGTTGGAACGTTGGAACGTTGAGACGTTGGAACGTTGGAACGTTGGAACGTTGGAACGTCGGGACGTTGGAACGTTGGAACGTTTAAACGTTGGAACGTTTTGACGTTTTCTTCCTTTGGAACCAGCGGGCGAGGCCCTTGCGTTCACCGTCCAACCCGTCTGTGTGATAATAATAGTAGTAGTAATAGCCGCCGGAGCGCGCCGTGACGCGGTTGAGGACCACGCCCAGGATCGTGCCCCCCACGCCGGCGAGTCGTTCGGCGGCCTGCACCGCCGCCGGGATGCGGGTCTTGCCGCAGTCCATCACCAGCACCACCCCATCCACCAGGGTGGAGAGCACTGCCGCGTCGGAGACGGCCAGCACGGGGGGGCTATCGAGGATGACTACGTCTGCCTGCTCTTGCAGCTCGGCGATGAGGCGCTTGAAGGTCTGCGAGGCCAGGAGTTCCGTCGAATCCGGCACGCGCGAACCAACGGGGACGACGCGCAGGCGCTCCACGTTCGTAGCTTGCAGCGCGCGCGGGCGCTCCTCCACAGAGAGCAGCGACTCGGTCAGCCCGGGGGCTATGGGCAGGTTGAAGGTCTTGTGCATGGTGGGGTGGCGCAGGTCGGCGTCCACCAGGATCACCGATTTCCCGCCCTGGGCGATGGCCGCGGCGAGATTGGCCGCCGTGAAGGATTTGCCGTCGGTGGGCTGCGGGCTGGTCACCAGGAGCGTGCGCGGCGGCTCATCCAGGTTGGTGAACTGGATGCTGGTGCGCAGGCTGCGGAACGCTTCCGCGATGGGCTGCAAGGGGTGCTCGGTGACCACAATCCCCGTCTGCGCGGTGTTCCGCTTTGCCATGCGCGGCAGCACGCCCAAGACCGCCAGCGGCAGCACTTGTTTGATGTCTTCCGGCGTGCGCACGGTATCGTCAAGATATTCGATCAGGAAGGCCACGCCGACGCCGATCATCAGGCCAGTGGCGGCGGCGAGCGCGGTGTTGCGCAATGTCTGCGGGCCAATCGGCTTGACCGGCAGCTCGGCGGGGGCGAAGACGGAGATGCGGGTGGTGTAGCGCGCCATTGCCAGCCGGAACTCCTGCGCGCTTTGCAGCAAAATGGTCAGGCGCGTCTGTTGGTTGGCGCGGCGCGTTTCCAGTTGCGCCAGATCCAGCCGGGCGAATTCGGGCAGGTCATTGGGATCGCCGAGGGCGGCAATCGCCTTTTGCGTCTCCTCAAGGGAGGTCTCCAGCCCGGCCACCTGCGTTTCCAGCGCCGTGAGCTGCGCCTGATAGCGCGCTTCCTGCTGGCCGGTCTCCTGTTCGATGAACACCTGCGCGACCGTTTCCACCAGCGCCTTGAGCAGCGCCGGGTCGTGGCCCTGGGCGGCGATGTCAATGAGCTGCGTGTCCACCATCTGCGAGACGGTGAGCATCTCCTTGAGGTCGTCCACGTCCATCGCCAGGCCCAGGCGCGACCGCACCGCTTGCAGGATGACGGGCGCCTGAATTTGCACCACGTAGGTGCTGGCGATGGCTTCGCTGGTCTGAATTTGGCGCGAGGGGTCGTCGCGGGGATCGCCGCCGCGGTCAATCGTGAGCGTCGTGGTTGCCTTATAGATCGGCAGCGAGATGCTGCTGACGTAGTAGGCGGCCCCGGCGCCCAGAACCGTCGTCAAGAGAATCAACCACCACCATTTTAAGACGATGCTAAGGTATTGTCGTAGTTCCATAATATTGTTTGAACGTTTGAACGTTGGAACGTTGGAACGTTTTTAGATCCCCCAGATTTGTATGATTTTTGCTTGACAAGTTTTTTTCGCGTCTGTTTTACCCATTATACCATTTACTCTTTTTCTATCAGCAGATTCAGCAGATTCAGCAGATTAAGAGGGAAATTTGCTGATAAATTTTCTCCGCTGAGGGCGTGGTGGGTCAGGGCGCGATGCCATAGACGCTCCAATAAAATATCATCTTGATGATCTCCGAAAAAACGGCCGTCACGCCTTCTTCGCTTTGCCACCAATGCTGCGGTTCGTACTCCGCGTCGGGCGCGGCGCTGGTGGTGATGGACACATCGGGCAGTAGCTCGCGAAAGGTGTGATTTGCGCGCCGGGTGTGAAAGGGATCGGTCACAACAAGCAGCGATTGCCAGTGGCGTTCCTGCACCAAATCTCGTACCGCAACCGCTTCGTCATACGTGCTGGTCACTTGTTTTTGGGTAATCACCATCGCATGACTGGGCAATCCCAAGTCTTGCGCCGCTTCCGTATCCAAGGGCGCGGAGGAGCAGGCAAGTTGCGTATTGTGATACGTCGCATCCGTAAATACAACCACGGGCGCATAGCCTTGCTTAAAAAGTGACACCGCGTGCCGGATGCGGCTGGGCGCAGAAGCCAAAACGACAATGGCATCCGCAGAGACGGGGGCTTCATCTAGGATGAGGAAATGGTCTATTCGAAGTGTAAAGGTGATGCCGACAGCCACAATCAAGCCTAATAAAGCCGCAAGAATAAAGCAACTTCGGCGCTGAACGTGAAGCACGAAAACAAGCTTGCCCGTTTCGCGTTTGCGGCACAGGTGTATTGTATTCAAACCGAACGTTTCAACGCCCCCACAACTACACCAACTTCCTCCTCACTCAAACTATTGTGGAAGGGCAGAGCTAAGGTGCGCGTCGCTATGGCTTCGGTAATGGGTAAGGTTCCCTTCAAATCGCCAAAACGCTCGCGGATGTAGGGTTGGGTGTGGATGGGGGCGAAGTAGCCCCGGGCGGGGATGCCCTGCGCCTCCAATTTTTGGATGATGGTGTCGCGGGCCAGGCCCTCGGCCAGGGTGATGACGTAAACGAACCAGCTCATGCGCACGTGGGGCTTGACCACGGGCGGGCGCACCCAGTCCAGGGCTTGCAGCCGCGCGGTGTACATCCGCGCGACTTTCTCTCGCTTTGCCAGGAAGGACTCTAGCCGCTTAAACTGGCTCACGCCCAGCGCCGCCGACATCTCGTCGAGACGGTAGTTGTACCCCAACCGCTCGTGTTCGAGCCACGCGCCCATCTCCGGGCGGCCCTGGTTGCGCATGCTGCGGCACACGCGGGCGATCTCGTCATCGTCCGTGACGATCATCCCGCCCTCGCCCACCGTCATCTGTTTGTTGGGATAGAAGGCAAAGGCCGCCGCATCGCCGAATGTCCCGATTTTGCGCCCTTTGTACACGGCGCCTAATGCTTCGCAGGAGTCGTCAATCACGCGCAGTCCGTGTTGTTGCGCGACGCGCGTGAGCGCGTCCCACTCCGCCGGGTGGCCGAAGATATCCACCGCCATCATCGCCTTTGTGCGCGAGGTGACTTTCTGCGCTACGTCATCGGGATCGAGATTGTAGGTGTCCGGCTCCACATCCACAAAGACCGGCGTCGCGCCCTCGAAGAGGATCGCGTTGACGCTGGACGCGAAGGTGAATGAAGGGACGAGCACTTCGTCGCCCGGCCCTAAGCCACAGGCGCGCACCAGCAGGTGCAGCGCGGATGTGCCGGAGCTGACCGTCAGGGCGTGTTTGACGCCGACGTACTCGGCGACTAGCCGCTCGAATTCGACGGCTTGCGGGCCGAGGGCCAGACGGCCGGAACGAACGACGGCGACGACAGCTTGAATGTCGGCTTCGTTAAGATCGGCGGAAGACATCGGAATTGACAGAGGATTCTTATTTACATCAGTGTTCATTAAGGTTTTTTCCTTCACCATAACTAATTGCGGCGCCGCGATATCCGAACTCGGCCCAGGCTGCTAACACGCCGTTCCACGAGGCGGCAACCGGCCCGGCAGTCAGCGCCGGCAAAACTCGGCGTCCCAAAAGCACGGGTGCCCAATACGCGCCGGATTGCCGCCTCCGATCGCTGCAAACCCCAATAAGCCAGTACCATCTGCACGCAAGCCGGCAAACAATAGCCTTCGGTAGATTGCTGAGCGTGGGAAAGCTGTATCGCACTTTTCATTGTGCAGGGGTTTGGTTTGCTAAGTGCTCCGCTTCCGCGGAGATCTGCGTTAACAAGGCATCGTCGTAATACACTCTGCCATAGCGCGCATCTACGACAACTTCACCCACTCGTCCAACCCGACCATGAGATGGAAAGGTCAGGTCTACAGGCACGCGCCATTGCCACTGTCCTTCGGGGGGTTGCTCCAGCGCTGGCTCATCGGCAAGCAAGAGGTTGCTCACCCGTTCCAGCATCAGCACATTGACCTTCTGCCGGGCCACAAAGGCCGAGATTTGAACCTGGGTGGCAGTCTGAATGACAGACACATGCTTCTCCAACCAGTCTATAAAATCCTGGCTGGCTTGTTTTCCCCAGGCTTGAATAACGGTTTCAGGCAAACTGATTGCGCTCATGACACAGCTCCTTGCTCTTTTTCACTAGAGTCCCACATTTTCCCATAACGCCACTATAACACCCCGCTATAGATTGTCCAGAAATGGCGCTCAGAATCCACCGAACACCAGCAAGTGCAGCCGTTTTAACGTTGAAACGTTGAAATATTAGGCTGTGTTTTGATAACTTTGGCAGGTACACCGACCGCCGTGACATAAGGCGGAATATCCTGAATGACCACGCCCCCAGCACCAATTGTAGCCCACGCGCCAATGGTAATGCCAACCATAGCTACGCTGCCAATGCCCAAGAATGCGCCTTCGTCAATTTTGACGCCGCCGGCTAAATGAACGCCGGGGGCAATATGTACGTAATCTCCAATCACACAATCGTGATCCACCGTTGCTCCTGTATTGATGATACAATGTTGGCCTATCACGGCCCCCGGCTGTATCACGGCCCCGGAAAAGACCACCGTCCCTGCACCAAGCTGTACAGAAGCGTGTACATCCGCGTTGGGATGTTGCACACACGCCCACGACAAAGTGGGGAACCGCGTTGCCAGCGCCTTGCGGGTAGCGTTGTGGCCAATTGCGAGCACTGCCCGTTTTCCGTCAAGTTCATTGGCTCGTTCGATGGCGCCGATGATGGGGACATCCAGCAAACGCTGCCCCCATTTTTGGGCGTCATCATCGTAGATCGCTGTGACTTGATAGCCGGCAGCTTGCAAGGCACTGACGACGACTTTCGCGTGACCGCCTGCGCCCAGGACGTACACTGATTCTGCATCTGTATTCATAGCCGCGTTCAGACGTTCGAACGTTCCAACGTTGGAACGTTCGGGGTCTCCTCTCCCATAAACTCCGCCATCGTCGCTTCTCCCGGATGGCTGATCCCTTCGCGTTTGAGCACGTGCCACACCGTCAGTGCCAGGATTTTCAGATCCAGCCACAACGATTGATTGTCCACATACCACACATCCAGCGCGAACTTTTCTTCCCATGAGAGCGCATTGCGCCCGTTGACCTGCGCCCAACCGGTGATGCCCGGTCTGACCTCGTGGCGGCGGGCCTGTTCCGGCGTGTAGCGGTCGAGGTACTGCATCAGCAGCGGGCGCGGGCCGACCAGGCTCATGTTGCCTTTGAGCACGTTGAAAAGACTCGGCAGTTCGTCCAGGCTGGCGCTGCGCAGGAAGCGGCCAAAGGGCGTGAGCCGTTGGGCGTCGGGGAGCAGGTTGCCCTGGGCGTCGCGGGCGTCCGTCATGGTGCGGAATTTGTAAAGGGTGAAGGGTTTGGCGTGCAGGCCGGGGCGTTGTTGGCGGAAGAGGATGGGGGCGCCGAGTTTGAGTCGAACGAGCACGATCACAATTGCCAATACCGGCGTGAGGAACAGCAGCGCCAGCGCCGTTACCGTTAAATCGAAGAAGCGTTTCACGCGCGGAGTCTCCAGAGGTTATTGCGCCAACTCAGGCACATACCGTAGAATTCGCGCCGTCCATTGCGCGGCTTGCACTGCCAGAAGGCTGCGCTGCGCCGCGCTATGTTGCGCTTCGGGCCAGGCGCGGCGCCAGAGCGCCAGCAACACTTGCAAATCGCCCAACTCTTCTGCCGTCTCAGGCGGCATTTCGGCGGCCGTCCACTCGATGAAATACTGGCATTCTTCCAGCATCGCCGCCGTTGCCGCGCTGCCGGTTGCGCGGCGCGCCCCAGAGGCGACGCGCCCTAAACTCGCTGCCAATCCTGCCAGGCGCGTCGGCCAGGCGTCGCGGAGGTACCGTTCGCGCAGACGTTCACGATTTTTCATTGGACGCCTCCCAATAGTTCGAGGGTGACGTCGGCAACTTGCTGCCGAAGCTCCTCGCTCTGGATGATGATGCTCCGGTTTCCTAGCCGGGGGCGGATATTGATGAGCGATTCAAACTCGATGAGTTGTTCTTCTGGATACCAGTTCGCGCCCCATAAATCATCCTGCGCGCTGCCCTGTTCGAGCAACATTGCTTCACAGTCCGCGTGCATTTCGCCGCCGCCGGCCAGAATGCGCCGGCGAATGTCTACCACGATTTTGATCAAGAGCGGGTACATCTCCAACATTTCCTGCACCTGCGCAGGCGTTGCCTGGCTGTTAAGTAAGTGGATCATTTCAGCGCTCCAATTTTAAGAGGGTTCTCCATTGCCAAATTTGCGACAAAGCGATCAAGGGGCCAGCAGTTGGACGAACGCCAATTTGGAGATATCCAACAGTTCTGCGCCTTTGCCCGACGAGATGCGGCCCTCGCGAAATAACTCCAGAGCGATCAACTCGCGCAAGCGCGCCTCTATCTGGACTTGTGGCCCTTCGAGCGCAGATAGCAAATCCCGAGGCAATTCCAGGGATACGGTTAATAGGCTCATAGTATTCCCTCTATATTCAAGATTGCATCAAGTTTGGTTGTTCCCATTATACCATGACGACCTTATAACCCGGTCAGTCTTTGCATACGGCGCTCAAAGCGAGCAACGCCCGCAGCCATAGACAAATTCTGAGCGTAGTATTCCGCCCCGGATTGACCCATCCATTCACGTTGTTCTGTCGTCAGGGCCGCTAATTTCGCCACAGTTTCCGCCAGCGCAACCGGGTCTTGTGAAGGACAAAGCAACCCTGCGCCAGCCTGTCGTACCAAATCGGCCGCGTCACCTTCCAGCGCCATAATAATGGGCTTGCCCATATAGAGATACGTTTGGGTTTTGGATGGGATGGTGATACGAAACAAGGGATCATCTTTGAGGTGTACTAACAGCGCGTCCGCCAGAGCGTAGAAACGCCCCATTGCTTCAGGCGTTTGTTGCGGCAAGAACAAGACATTGATCAGCCCCATCTCAGCAGCGCGAGTCTCTAATCGGGAACGCTCTACTCCACCACCTATGAACACAAATTGCGCATCGGGGACCCGATCATGGCAAATTTGCGCGGCATCTAGCACGGTGTCCATTCCTTGTACTACACCTATCGTGCCGGCAAAGAGTATATTGAAATGATCCTTAAACCCAAGTTCCTGCGCCAGGGCTTCATCACGCGGAGCCGGCTTTTGGGCAGTTTCATCGCACCAATTGTGGATCACCTCAATCTTGTCTTCATCTACACCGCGTTCCACCAATGCTTGTTTGAATCCAGGTGATAGTACGGTGAGCCAGTCTGCCCGGCGATAAACCCCTATACAAATGGCGGACAACCATCGAAGCAACGTGTGATTATTCAACATGCCGGAATTAATGACCGACTCCGGCCACAAGTCCTGCACATCGAGGATGACCTTCGCGCCAAATAAGCGGCGCAATAAAAAGGCGGCGGGCCCCAATGTAACGAGGTTGTAAACATAAATCACGTCGGGCTTACTCACCAACCAGGGGCCAATGAGCATGCTAGAGAGCGCAAAACTCAAGTAATTGAACATCCGCCGCAGACCAGATTGATCGTGGTTGGGGTATAAGGCCACCCGGTTTACCCGTACGCCATCCATGGTTTCGCGCTGCCAGAGGCGAACGCGATACCCTGGATAGAGTTTACCCCCCGGATAATTGGGGAAGCCGGTAAGCACCTCCACGGTATGCTTACGTGCAACTAACGCTTGCGCAAAAGGCAGTCCTTTGAACGTCGGTTCCGGTTGAAACCATTGCGAGACTATCAATACCTTCATGAAATCTCAGAATTTAACCGGTATGTTTCTGCCACACCACACGGTTCACATAATCCGTGTAGCTCACAATGATCCGCGCCACCTTTTCCGATACATTGGGCATGGCGTAGTCTTCTACAAGTCGCAGCAGGCGTTCTTCGCCTCGGGGTTGTGAGTCCAGGATGGCCAGCCCTGCTTGTACCCGTTCCCAGGTCAAGCCGACTAGCATCACCGTTGCCTCTTCCATCCCTTCGGGGCGCTCGTGGGCCTGGCGGATGTTGAGGGCGGGGAAGTTGAGGATGGACGATTCCTCCGTGATGGTGCCGCTGTCCGACAGGACCGCGCGCGCATTCTTCTGCAACGCGACATAATCGCAAAAGCCAAAGGGTTTCATCAATTCCACGTTGGCGGGCAAGATGACGGCTTCTGCCTCGATCCGTTTGCGTGTGCGTGGATGGGTGGAAACGATCACGCGACGCCCCGTCTCGGCCAGGTGGGTGAGTACGTCAGTCAGCCCGGAAAATTGTTCTGGTGAATCCACGTTTTCTTCGCGATGGGCGCTGACGACGTAGTATGTTCCCGATTCAAGCCCCATGCGCTTGAGCACGGTGGAGCGGTCAATTTTGGGTAGATAGTAGTGCAGGACTTCATACATCGGGCTGCCGGTTTTGATGATCCGGTCCGGCGGCAGCCCTTCTCGCAGCAGGTACTCGCGCGCGATGGTGGAGTAGGGCATGTTGATGTCGCTGATGTGGTCAATGATGCGGCGATTGATTTCTTCGGGCACGCGCTGGTCGAAGCAACGATTGCCGGCTTCCATGTGAAAGACAGGGATTTTGAGGCGTTTGGCGGCGATTGCTGCCAGGCAGCTGTTGGTGTCGCCCAACACCAACACAGCATCGGGCCGGGTTTCCTGCAAAACTTTGTCCGAGCGTGCAATCACATTCCCAATTGTTTCGGCGGCAGTGCTTCCGGCGGCTTCCAGAAAAAGATTAGGTTTGCGGATTTCGAGGTCATCGAAGAAGATTTGATTGAGTTCGTAATCGTAGTTTTGCCCGGTGTGGATAATGGTCTGCTCCAGGTAGCGATCCAGCGCAGCCATCACGCGAGAGAGGCGGATGATTTCCGGGCGGGTGCCGATGATCGTGGCGACTTTCATGCCGGATCCTTTTCAGGCAAGACCGGCAACCAGCGTGTGTCGGGGCTATCCGGGTCAAAGATTTCGCTCGACCAGAAGAGAGTCACCAGATCTATGCTCCCGACATTTTCAATGGAGTGCGTATAGCCGGTGGGAATGTCAATGACGCGAAACTCCTCGCCCCTGACCGGATATTCCAGAATTTGGTCATTTTCTATGTGCCGGAAACGCACGATGGCTTCTCCCTGCAACACCAGGAATTTCTCGGCTTTGGTGTGGTGGTAATGATTGCCTCGGGTGATCCCGGGTTTGGTCGTGGAGACGAAGATCTGGCCGGCTCCCGGCGATTTCACGAATTCTGCCAGGCACCCCCGTGGATCGCATCGTTGTTGCAAATCGTAGGCGAAGTCATCAGTATCCAGATAGCTCAGATAAGTTCCGTAGAGCTTGCGGGTGAAAAGGTCATCAAGATTGGGCAGATATAGAGATTGGCGCATTTCGCGGAAAGAATGCAGGAGTTCGGCCAACCTCCCTAACGTGATCTTGAACGTCGGAGTCACTTCACGATAATAGATGCCGGCAGATTCTTGTGTTTGCGTTTCTCTGAAAAAATGTTCGACGATGTCATCAATGTGCACCAACTCTAATGCGTTGTTGGGGTCAGAGATGCTGATGGGCAGATCGTGGGCGATATTGTGGCAGAACGTCGCCACAACGGAATTGTAGTTGGGACGGCACCACTTTCCAAAGGCATTTTTCAGACGATAGATGATGCCCGGCGCGCGGTTGTCTTGCGCATAGCGTTTGACCACTTCTTCGGCCTGAAGTTTGCTGCGCCCGTATGGGTTATCGCGTTCCACTTGAATGGAGGATGCCAGAACGACGGGAACCGGGCGCCCCGCCTGCGCCAACGTCTCGCACACGTGCTCTGTGAAGTTCACGTTCCCCTGCGTGAATTCATCCACAGATTCAGGCCGGTTGACCCCCGCCAGATGGAAGACGAGATCGGCCTGCGCTAATCCGGCCTGCAACTCCGCCTCTGTGTTTTGCAGGTCAAAGCCAATGACCTCCAGCTTTTCTTCGCGCGCCAGGCGCGTCGCCAGATTCCTGCCGATAAAGCCCTGCGCCCCCGTCACCAGGATTTTCATCGTGGAGCCTCGTTTTTCCAGGCTGATAGCGCCTGCTGGATGTAGTCCAGCTGCAATAATAGCTCGACCATCTCATCTTCATTGAGCCTGCGCGTATTGTGTGAGTTGTAATCCCCGTCCAAAAGCGGTTTCTGCCCTTCCGTGAAGTAAAGGTTGTAATTCAAATCCCGGTTATCGGCCGGGACGCGATAGTAACCGCCGAGATCGGTCGCGCGCAGCATTTCTTCGGTGGTGAGCAACGTCTCGTACTTCTTTTCGCCGTGACGCACGCCGATGATCTTGACCGGGTTCTCGACCTCGAAAACCCGTTTCATCGCGTTGACCAGCGTCTCGATGGTAGCCGCGGGTGCTTTCTGGACGAAAAGATCGCCCGGTTGCCCGTGTTCGAAAGCGTAGAGCACCAGATCCACCGCGCCCTCGATGCTCATCATAAAGCGGGTCATCGTCGGGTCGGTGACGGTCAACGGCTGGCCGGCCTTGATCTGTTCGATGAAAAGCGGGATGACCGACCCGCGTGAGGCCATCACGTTACCGTAGCGCGTGGCGCAGATGGTGCAGCCACGTTCCACCGCCACCCGCGACTTTGCCACAGCCAGCTTCTCCATCATCGCTTTGGAAATGCCCATCGCGTTGATCGGATAGGCGGCCTTGTCGGTGCTCAGGATCACCACGTTTTTGACCCCCGCCGCCATCGCCGCGTTCATCACGTTCTCCGCGCCGACGGCGTTGGTCAAAAGCGCTTCCATCGGGTAGAACTCGCACGACGGCACCTGCTTGAGCGCCGCCGCGTGGAAGACGAAATCCACTCCGGCCATCGCGTCCAGCAAACTCTCAGGCCGGCGCACATCGCCGATGTAGAACTTGAGTTTGGGATTGTGATACTCCAGCCGCATATCGTGCTGCTTCTTCTCGTCGCGGGAGAAGATGCGGATTTCGCGGATGCCGGTGTTGAGAAAGCGATTCAGGACGGCGTTGCCAAAGGTGCCGGTGCCGCCGGTGATGAGAATAGTTTTGCCTAAAAACATGGCGCAACACCCCGTTCTACTTTGTGTACATTCCACGGTAACAAAGGTTTTCTTTCTCGTTGCGACTCGGATAATTGATTAGCACAGCGTGATACTTGCCCTTAAAAACGAAAAGACTGCCCGCGGCAGCCCCAATAATCCCATAGCGACGGATCAGATCCTCAATATCTCCCAGCGATCCTGCGCCCCCAAGTAAAGAAAGCGGGAGGTTGACAACGTTACGAACTTGATCCACAAGGTCCAGATCGTATCCCTGCATCTTGCCATCATGATCTATGGAGTTAATAAGAATCTCTCCTGCCCCCAAAGCTTCAGCGCTTTTGACAAACTGAACTGGATCGAGACCTGTTTTCTGTGTACCATTATGAGTGAAAATCTCATAGTGATAAGGAAGCCCAACTTTTCTGACGTCTATAACAACGACAACGCTCTGGCTACCAACTCGTCTGGTTGACTCAGTAATCAACTCAGGAGTATCAACGGACGCACTGCTGATTCCTATTTTCTCGACACCTAGACTAATGATCTGCTCGACCTGCTCCAATGTCTTCACTCCTCCAGTATAACAGAGCGGCATACGGCACTCCATAGCAATATTGCGGATCATATTGTAATCTGGCTCACAGTTATGAACTGTTGCGTCAATATCGGCAATGATCAACTCATCAACCTCTTTTTCGTTGAAGATTCGAACAGCGTTGATTGGGTCTCCAACGTATTTCGGATTATCAAACTGCACCGTCTTGACAAGGCCACCATTCTTGATCAGTAAACAAGGAATAATTCTGGGACGTAACAATGTCTCAAACCTTTGCAAAGTTTTTCAGAAGCTGGATACCCCAATGATGGCTTTTCTCGGGGTGAAACTGAGTACCAAACACATAATCAACACGTACGGCAGAAGCAAAGGGCTTACCGTAGATAGTTGTTGCTAAAACATGTTCGTCGTTATCTGGTCGGAGATAGTAGGAGTGCAAAAAATAGAATCTAGGAACTGCTAAATTGTGAAACAGATCGTTTGTTGAGCGTGGCTCAACATCATTCCAACCCATATGTGGTAAGTGGGGTTTCTGGGTGAGCCAGGTTTCGTCGAATCGTTGCACTTCCGCGGGTATCCAGCCGAGTCCTGGCAGCTGTCCTTCCTCGCTGAAGCGCGCCAGCATTTGCATACCCACGCATACTCCCAGCACGGGAAGTTTTTTGACCAGCACCAACTCATCAAGCGCTTTTCTCATCCCTGATGCATTAAGTCGTTCCATTGCCCAGTCAAAAGAACCAACACCGGGTAGAATAATGCGTTCTGCCGCAGTAATCTCGCCAGCAGTATGGACTGCCATTGCAGGGATGTTCAGACTCTTGAAGATGTTAAGGAATGCCAGGATGTTGCCAAGTCCATAATCAATAACACCAATCATCGTATACCACTCCGATCTAGCCCTAAAGCCGTCACAATTCTGGTGGCGATACCTAACATGCTTTTTTGATTGCGGTAATCCCAGTAAAATTTCTTTGGCATTGTCAGGTAACTGCGAAGTTCATCCCCTGAAATCCCGAGTTTTGTTGCGATGTAATCAAAATCGTGGCCAATGGTCTCTGGATCGTAGGATGGTTTTTCTAATTCTTGTAGGGCTGCTTCCCGAGTCATCTGTCCCGTCAAGATGAGGCTTGAGAACTGACTGCGGCGGACATCGTAGCCGAACCGTGTCGGTAGCCAGTATCCCTCGAAGAACTGAGTAAATCGCGATTCGAAGTGCTTTTGTGGATACGGTTTCCAGCCATATTCTGCTTCCAGTAACTTGAGGGCAGCCGCTTTCGTGTAAGGTAGATAGTTCAAGGGTTTAATGACTTTTATTCTCTGGACATATCGAAGATAAATTTTGTGCCTGTAGATCGAACTGAACGGGTATGTTTTCATCGGTTTTGTGCAATATCTTTGAATGATGTCACGGATATGGATCATGTCTGTACCAAAGTAACAATATTCGATAGGATGGCGTACAACTTCGGTCGAGATATTGCCTCCATTAAGTATGTACTTGATACGGTATTTGTCAGCAAAATTATAGAGAGTCGCAATGAATGCATGATCCTGGGGTATGTCAATATGCGGCACACCGGATTTGAACCACGCGAGCTGAAAATCACGCATTTCCTCCCAGTCAATTACCTCTGTGTAAAGGTCCAGGTTTAGCTTGTCGATCAGCACATTGATGTTATGTACGGATAACTCGGTATTCCATCCCCCGTCTATATGGAACACGAGTGGGCGCAAACCGAACTTCGTTACCATCACATGGAGCATGTAAGAGCTATCCATCCCCCCGCTGATACCGAGCAGGCAGTCGAAATCCTTGCCTTTGCCTGCACGTTTGATGGATTGTACGATCACTTCGAGCCGCCGCTGCCCCTGCTCGCCTGTATTCCACCGTGGCTGAACGTTGGTTTGGAAGTCAATGCAATGATCGCAGATCCCATTTTCGTCGAAGACGATACGGGGATCGCTTGTGTCCATCACACAGTTGGTGCAAACCTGATACGGTTTTTTTTCTGTCATTTGGTTATCCTTTTAGTAGTCTCGGCAATAAATGTCCAAGTTTCATTAGCGCAACGTGGCCACGAGTACTGTAATGAAAGGTGTTTGGCCTTGCTTGCCACGCCTTCCCTGAGTAACGAGTCATCAATCAGCTTTCGTATTGCCGTGGCAATTGAAGTATGGTCTTCTGGGTCGAAGTAAACGCCCGCGTCTTCCAATAGCTCTGGCAGACAGCTTCTATTCGAGCAGGCAATCGGAAGACCTGCCGCCATAGCCTCAAGAAGCGTGATCCCAAAAGCTTCGCAGCTTGACGCAAAGACAAAAATATCCGACTGTGCAAGGAAATTCGCCAACTTAGCATAGGGTAAAAACTCTTTCTGCGCAACGAATAGGTTATCCGGATCCGACTTTGTCATTTGTTTGACCAATTTCCTTTGTGCTTCACCTGACCCACCCCCGACAAGTGTCAGGGTGATATCTATACCTTGATTACGCAGCATTTCAATGGCGCGAATCACTACCCACTGGTGCTTGTACAAAGTTGCGTTGGAAACATATAAGCAACGAATGGGACGCTCACTTGACCGTGGCCACATTGCTTGCCTTTTGATCTGTCCAAAACTACAGTCAACGCCGTGTGGAATATATGCCACTCGGGGCAGTCGTCCACATGACTGTTGAATTACATTGCCAGCATAACGGGTCAGAAATATGACACCATCGGCACGACGAAAAGCTATATTCTGTAACCACAGAATAGCTAACAGCCGCAAACGTGCTTTCCCCCAACCAAACAGGCGCAGCACATCAGGTTCGTAGGAGAGCAGATCCTGACTCAATACTACTTGTGGTTTGAAGCGGCATAGGGTAGAAGCATCTGCAGTAAAGAGAATATGGCACCCTGCCCGTTTCACTTCGTCTGTTAAGCGACAAGCCTGCCAATGAAGTTGGCACCACAGGCTTTTTCTCAATGCAGGGGGAGAGTGCTTCACTAACCAAGGATAATCGGGAATCGTGTCCAAGAGACTTTGAAATGACCAGATGTGGACGCGCTCAATGCCATAAGTTCTCGGAGTCACATTGTTGAGGATTCCGAGCAAATGGGCTCGAGCACCCCCGGAGCGACAGCGAGACGCATCAATACCAACACATGTGCTGTTGCTCATAACCACAACTCCTTTTGCTCTACCAGCACTTGACATTCATACATAATACCATAGTTTTCCGGGGCGTCGCTTGCTTGTCGAACCACAATGTGTAGTATACCTAAACAGACAGCTTCTATCTTGAAAATGGTAATGTTAGTACACATTTCGTACAGGTATCATTCCCTGACCTGTCCGACTTTAGGTCGTCTGCATTTGGTAGGTAAATACAGCCATTCATTTGTGTGATTGCGCGCATACCAGACTTTTTAGTTGCTCTCCCGGATCTGCTCGCAGTATCTCACTGACTGTTTTGATACCTTCTATAATCAGTTTCTGTCGCAGGGCAGGGGTCTGCATTAGTTCGGTAATAGCATTAGCAATGGACTTAGTCTCATCTGGGGCGACGAGAAGCGCATTACGCCGATGCTCCATTACATACGGAATACCGCTTACGTTAGTCGTTACGATTGGAAGGCTTTGACTCATCGCCTCATACAGAACGCGTGGAAAACCCTCAGACCTTGTGGGTAGGACAAAGATATCAGATTCCCGGTACTGTTGCCATAGTTGGGGTCCGTTAGGGATATGTCCTACAAGATCAACGATACCGGCAAGGTTTTGCTCCTTTACCTGTGTCTCCAATGTTGACCTTAGTGGTCCGTCACCAACAATGCACAGTCTAGCAGGCAAGCCCCATTCACGTAATAATCCGATGGACGCCAAGAGACAGTCCAAACCTTTGCGTGGTATCAAACTGCCGACAAATAAGCATACTACCTCCTGATGTAAACAAGTATCCGGTCTAAAGAATAACTCCTTTAGGCTCAAGTTGATGCGTGGGACAGTCGCAAAACACGGTTTTCCCTGACGCGCAATCTTATTCTTGAGAGCAAATCCTGCAGTCAGACAGAAAGAAGCCTCTCTAATTGCTCGATTCTGCAATTGTTTGCCGATATTCAAATATGTGGGTAGCAAAAAACGCCATCTCTTCCAGCGGAACTCAAAAGGGGCTATTTCCTCCCAATCGCTTCCAAAATAGAGTGCGTAAGGAAGTTTCTGTAGCTGCCGCACCAGAATTCCTGGGAATGCAAATGTGGCGGGCAAAAAAAACAGCACCCAATCGTTTTTTGCCAAGTTGCGCCAATAGAGGGGAATTTGTTTTATCTGTCGCCAGAGTGCCGAGAAAATATTCCCGCCACCGACTCGTAATGGATTCACATGAATCAAATCGCTATCAAGTTGCACCTCATGGAATGTTTCATAAAAAGCACTATCTTTAGTTACTACTGGGGCATATAGGTTAATCCGACCAAATTCTGCACATATACGCTCTAGATAGTGCCCCATAGGATGGCTATTCCAGTAGTTCTCACCATCAAAAGCTACGGGCCCATCTTGAACTATTCCAAGCCGGACAGAGTTACTCATATTAAAGGCTCCCCTTGAAAGCTATATATCCTGCGAAAACAATCCCCAATGATATTAACATCAACATATATTCCATGTGCCAATGTGAAAGCCGGTCTAAACCCAGGGCTACCAATATCCAAAGCAACGGCATAAACTGAGTTCGATACCTTATTGATCCTGAGTAGTACATAAGAAAGAGGCCAACTAAACTAAAGAAAGGAAAAGCATAGATTGGGAATGCCTTTTTGAAGTCATGTTTCAGAGCCCAAATTAGGCCATAGCCGGCGCATGGTAACATTATATACCAGACCAATGAACCCATAGACAACAGAACGGCATCTAGTTCAAGAGATCCCCAGAATGATGGAGTCGGTATAGGTAATATTAGGGGGAACAAAAATCGCACTGGCGCTGTCAAGATTCCTTGCACCCCACCCTGATCAGTATACAACAGAGCACTAAGTGAATCAGTGGGTGATTCGGCGAGGATTCGAGAGGCATGTTGTTGACTAGATTCTATTCGCCAGGCAACATCCCAAATAGATTGAGCATATAGGGTGTCTACAATCTGTACTAAAACTATCCCCAATAGAACACAAGATAGGAGAAGTACGGAATACTTTACGCGTGAGGAACTCTGTTTTACATCTGGACTCCACATCTGGAAGACCACGGTAGTACCAAGAACCCCTAGCATAATAGGGGCAGCGTTACGATACATGAATAAAAATCCAAAGAAAACAACTAGCGATATCAATAAATGCCAATACGACCGCAACGCAGGTCCGTTCCAGCGGAAGGCCCAAATGAGATATAAAATCATCGCTGTGAGCAGAGAGTCTCGATACTGAATAGCAGAAAAGAGCAAAAGGTCAGGCATAAAGGCAACTAACCGTCCAGCCTTTTGTCCAATTCTTGCGCCAAATATGTAGTGGGCAAGTGAGGCGGTGAAAACTGTGGACACGGCACCGGCAAAGCAGTTAAGGGCGCGTACAACCAAGGGTACAGATCCAAATGTAAAATAGAACAGTGCCGTTAACGAATCATACGCGGCCGAATCGTGAGATGGGAAATACCAATTCCCCGCAGCCCATTGCTCAGCAAGTCTAGTTGCCCGATAATGGTATCCCTGGTCGTCGGCACCCCAGGAACCTACAAAAGGGTATCCGTTTATATGCATGAAATGCTGATACAGAATAAGAGTCATAACAATTCGAATGACAAATGCCATCAAGAATAGTTGTGTCAGATGTGAAGCATTATCCCGATCGACGCTCTGCGCTAGCGCAATTCCTGTTAAAGCTAAGAGCAACGAGAATATTAGGAATATTCCAAATTGTCTGTCTGCAAGAACCCCCATAGATAGCGTTGATATCATGATGCCTGCCAGAACAGCTAGTACAAGGCCTATGGAAGTTATCACAGACTTGTGCCAACCAACAGTAGCAGGCAACGATCTCCTGTGCGGGTGGACATTTGACAAGCTCATAACAGAGTTCCTCCAAACATTACACTGTCATTATCGAGTGCAATCCTTGGAATATTTGGGGGGCGCGCAATTCCTCTATAGATGTGAAATCAGGAAAAAGAGCCGTTGAACTTAAAAGTATTCCATGCTGAGATGAAATCAGAGGATGATATCCATGCATCCCTTTAGAGCTGCGCCCGCCCCAAAAACTCGGCACGAACATAACAGATTCATTTAACACGAAGATTATGTTCCCGCAGCTAGGCCGAGTAAGACCAAAGGCATTACGTTCGTTTGTTGTCAGGGACACGCCGATTTGCAGGTTGCTTAAATAGTCTACCATATTGTTGATCAGATGCGGCTGATCCGACCAGATTCTGAGTAAAGTGCCATCCAGAAAATAGGTGTAAGTGTCGGGTCTTACTTTACCAAAAACCTTTTCCAATTCCAATGTCACTAGCTGTTTCACGTTAACCATTCCATGGTCAGATATCACGACTAGCTCCCCCTCTGGAAAACGCTTTAAAAAGCGCACGTATAAGTCCTCGACCCATTGATCTAACTCGGCAACTTTTTGACGATATTCGGGGGAATCCACGCCGTTCCAATGTCCTACATGATCCAGCTTGGTCATTGATACAAAAAGATGATGATTTTCGGGGATATTCGCTATACACTGTTTTGCCCGCTCATAGACCGCGGTATCTACTTTTTCCACCGGCAAGCTGCTATAATCATAAGAACACACGCCCTTTACCCTGGGCAGGTTCGGAATAGAACTGTGTGGAAATCTCTTGTCAAATACGCTCACATACGGGGAACTAAAATAACTCAGATAGGACAAAGGTATGTTTTTTATACCAATTCCTGATATGCGCTGTAAAATTTTGTGCAGCACCCGATCGAGGTAGTAGATATGTCTGGTGACAGAAAGCGTCTGCAAGGGCGAATGCCACTTGCGAAACGGTGCATCGGCAGGATTGTAGACCCACTCGCCGAAATATCCGAGACTGTCCGGCGTTAAACCGGATAATAACTCAACTTGACAGGTGGAGCTATACCCAAAGCCAGGAATAACACGCCACGAGTTTGCGAGAGAACTCAAAAACGGAGCGTGATTTAGATAATCAAAAGGAAAGCTATCAATGAAAACAAGAAGAATGGGTGACATTATAGTCTCCAGTAGTATATTCACACTTGTCGCATAGCATCTAGTGATCTCAATTATTTGGAAGTATGCCGGCTGATTCTCAAAAGCGCTGGAGTGCATTTCTTGACCAGTCGCCTAAATACTGTTGTAACCATCGCTGAGAATCCATCTGTAATAACTTTGTTTGGACTCCAACCCTCTATAGAATTGTGGAATGAAATCGAAAAAACGATTCCGTAAGGCAAGCCACGAATCGACAAAGGAGTCAGCATTTCTACGTTTATAGTCTCGCGGCCAAAGTTCCTCCATATTGGATGCGGCTAGTGCTAACCACTTTGTTGCCGCTGGGGCATCGTCGTTAAGATAACTAATGGCAGCTTGATGCATATGCCAAAGGAAAGATGTAATCAGTAATTGCTTGTTTTCAAACAACCAATGGGCGCCCTGTCGCAAGCGCCGTGTTTTGGCAAACTCCACTGCTAAACGTGCCTCCCAAAGACGCCTCTTCCAACCCAACGGTGAATACAATTGTTTTCTGTACTGTTGTAACAATATCGGCAAATCGTCTGAAATCATCCTACTTTTTGTTGTCCACAAAACCATTTTGGAGTACCAACCTAATACAGCCTCATAAACTGGCGTAATTCTCTCTTTTAACAATTCAGATGTTGGGGCGTTTCTGATCTCCAGAGCCAATTTAACCCAGTCAATCAATTCATCTACAGGAAAGTCCTGTTGTCTGAAGAATTCACGCTCTGCTTGAAGGAAATCATAGCGTTTTGTAAAACCAGGTACCAACACCTTATTGCTGACAAGCAACCATAACGGAAAATCCAAGATGGCCCGGCTCAATATATAGCTAAAGACTTGCTCATCATGCTGTGTAGATTGCCTGCGCAATAGAGATGCGGGGAAATAGAGCAACAAGTGCCACAGCCTATTTAGAGATGATTGGATAGCAGATTGGGGTTGGACTTGGACTTGAATCAAATCAAGCACATCTTCGCCAAACACAACATATCCTGTCTGCTTTATTTCCCAAGCATGGAACTCACTATGAGGTCGCTTCCACGATCGCTGCGTGTCATAGCCTACATCAATATGGAAAGTGCATGCACCTATAGCTCTCTGTTCAACCTCCAAACTCTCGATATCTGATAGTGCTTTTTGCCTGGTCCGAGCTTCACTCTGATGTCGTGTAATCACCATTATCTCTAGATCGCTAAACAACATCAGGCCACGAGGCCCCAGTTGGCCGACGATTTCTCCGCGACTAGCGCTACCTAGAAGCACTATAGATAAGGTTTCGGGAACAGTGATAGCTTTGACGATACGTTCCAGCAGGGTGCGAAACTCTTCTGGATAACCATAATTCAGACAAATCTGATCAACGCGAGAGCATTGCCTCATTATAGACTACCTACTTGGATCGAACTTTTAAGACAAACATCGATAGGTCACAAAACAATGAGCCCGGATGAGTAGCTCGTGATACTCCATCAGCATCAAAATATCGAGATATCACCGTGCCAAAACCTTTCTGAAAAAATAGCTGTCTGGAAATTCAAGTTAGTTTTTCGAGCACTTCAATAAAATCCTGAATCATAAACCACTGTGGGCTTATCGACTGACCGTGATAAACTAAATCGCGGTCATAACCTCCATTTTGATGATTCATCTAGACAATCTTCGCCAGGAATTTGAGGTTACTTATCCGCTTCACCAATTGCTTTCTTTCCTGAGATGAAAATCCTATACCCCAAAATATCACTGCAACTATTGGTATACTGAGGCTTGTATAGCCTATCAACATGATCCAGCGATCCACTTTGATGATCTGCCCCAAATAGGTTGCTAATATAAACAATCCGATCATTACAAAAGTTGAGCGAAGCATGGGTTTAAACTGGGACAGCCAAGAGACCCCCAAAAACTCAGTGGTAATTGCCGGATACGCTATGGTTAACAACATACGGCCACCCAAGATTCCTAAACAGAGACCCAGGATCCCCATCCAGTGGGTCAACACTGCTGCTAGTCCAATCGAAAGCAATACCGACATTATACCGAGGATTACCTTGCGCCGTAAATCTAGAGTGAGATCAATAAGGTAACTCTCGTTACGTAGGAATAACAATTGTATTGCCATCAAAACCAGTAACAGATTAATTACAGGCCCCGTATAGTGTTCCTCACCCACCCATAATGTGATGAATGATTTATTCCAAAGCAAAATCATAGACCCCAACACCCCTGCGACAAAGCTGCTTATCCACAGCATTTCCTTGCGCAAAGCAACAACTCTTTCATACTGACGTTGTCCGATCAGCCCCCCCAGACCTGGGGCGGCGGCACCAATTATCATAGTTGTGACCTCAATGAGCACCTGTGCAACATAGCCGGTCAGGGTGTATTGTGTGACGGCAGTGGCCGACAGAATCAAACCAAGAAGCATCACATCGCTAAAAAGCAATAAGTTATGGACCAAGTTCCATCCAGCATACCAGATGCTTAGGCTGAGGAAATTACGAGCTTCTTGCCGCGAGGTTTTTGCCACCCCAAACCAGGGCAGACTAGTTTTAACCAGATACCAGAAAAGAAGCCCCGTTAGCAAATTCTGGATAAGGTGTGCCCCCGCAACACCAATCAAGCCCCAGTCTAAATATAGTGCGCCTGCAACCAGCAGACCATCCAGGACGTTCATACCTGCTACGACGCCCATACATTTGTACTCTAAATTCATGCCTCTTAGAACAGATGTGGGCAGAGAGGTTATTCCCAATAGCATCAAGTTGAAAACTAGCAAGGAACATGCTACTCGAACCACAGTGATGAATTCTGGCGGCGTTTTTACCACTAACGGAGATATCCATACGAGAATTGCCCCAATTAAGGTCATAAAAGGAAGCATTAGCCACCAGGCCCGCAAAGCACTACCGATGGCCCGACGTTGGATGTTCACATCATCGGCTTCCTGATGGTTAGCAATGACCCACTTGAGAGCTTGCGTTGGACGACCATCAGCAACCGACATATAACTGACCATTCTATTTAGAACTTGCCAAATACCAAAGAGTGTACTGCCCAAACCAGAAACGAGAAGGGGTGTGATAATAAAAGAGACTCCAATTCGCGCCCCATAATCAAGAAAAGATGAAATCATGTTTAAATATGCTCGTTGCGTTCGTGACGGTTCTGGTTTAGCTTGTGAATCAATCAGCATAAATAGAATTCCTAATAGCTTTCTGGTAATTTAAGTGCAAAAGATGATTCAGACTGAATTCGGTAATGGTTAATTAGTAAGTTATGGGCCTGTTGTTTTGCCATTCTCTGGGTAAGCTCATTCGCAATGAACTATTTGAGCACCATATTGATGAAAAGCACCTGATTTGGAAGGCGACGGGTTTTTGCGCACGACGCGGGCCTGCGTTGTGCGCCAGCGCGTCGCAGGGCCAAGTAGCGGCCGCGCTCCGTTTGGCGGACGATGGTGTAGTGCTTTTCCAGGTTTTTGGCTCGGATGACGATATCCGACATTAGATCATATCCGCTTCACATATCAAGGGTTGATTGCTTCAACAAATGCGCTTTCAGGCACTCGTTTGTGCGAAAACATCCGGTGTTTGTGTCACTAACGCTTGCAACCTCGCGAATGCGATGCACAATGCGGAGTAATTGCTTACTCATAACTCAATTCCTTCTTGCTCAATGACATGTCGTAACGCAGGACTACAGGCTTCTGGCGCAACTAAGTCAACTTCAAATTCTGAACTCAGACCTATGACCAGGGCAACTGCGCGATAAAAGGCTTCGGGTGGTATATCCCAGGTGGCCAGGTCAATATCCGACCACGGTGTGAACCACGCGCGATGCGCCAGAGATCCAAATACCACCACGCGTGTTGGGGCAAATTCTTTGTGCAATTGATAGGCAATCTCGCATGCAACCTGCCATGCGAGATCCCAACGGGAGGCTGTGTAGGATGTGTCCGCTGCATCTCTCCATGCCCCAGGATGATAAGCGCACCACGCTTCACGATTCAGTGTTAGTGCAGTTTTCGCCATTTGCGTTTCCTTTTCGTTTCTCACCCCAACGTACGTTGGAACGTTAGCACGTTCCTCAATCCTCGTTTTACATTATACCAGTCTATGAATGCGTCTTTTCCCCAACGTTCCAACGTTTCAACGTTCCAACGTTCCAACGTTCCAACGTTCCAACGTTTCAGCCTCAATTCAACGCTGGCGCTTCAACCCGCCGGAACAATGACTCCGCCGTAGGCTGCGCCTCAGCGCGTTCACGGAGGGGGGCAACCGCTGCTTCATGGTGCATCGCCAACCGCTCACGTTCCGGCACATAAGCCGGGGCCAGCGCTTTCACACAGGCCAACAGCGCTTCATAGCTCCCATTCGCCGCCGCATCCAAGAGCCGCACCACGTCCCGTTCAATCCCCTCCGCCGAAATATGCCCGTTCTGCGCGAAGAAAATCTTGTGGTGGCGGCTGCGCGCGTGCGTTTCCTCGGCGGTAAACAGCTCCTCGTAGAGCTTCTCACCGGGGCGCAGGCCGGTGAAGACGATGTCAATGTCCTTGCCTTCTTCCAGGCCGGAAAGGCGAATCAGGTCGCGGGCCAGGGCCACGATCTTGATCTGCTTGCCCATGTCCAGCACGAAAACCTCGCCGCCCTGGCCCATCGTGGCCGCTTGCAGCACCAACTGCACGGCCTCCGGAATGGTCATAAAGTAACGCTCGACGTCCGGGTGGGTCACGGTGATCGGGCCGCCGGCCGCGATTTGCTGTTGGAACAGCGGGATCACGCTGCCCCGGCTGCCCAGGACGTTACCGAAGCGCACGGCGACAAAGGCCCGCCCGCTGCGCTGCGCGGCGGCGCGCACCAGATATTCGCCCACGCGCTTGGTCGCGCCCATGATGCTGGTCGGATTCACAGCCTTGTCGGTCGAGATCATCACGAAGTGCGCCACGCCCCACGTCTCCGCCGCGTGAACCAGCGTCCGCGTGCCGCCCACGTTGTTACTCACCGCCTCGAAGGGATTGGCCTCCATCATTGGCACATGCTTGTGCGCCGCCGCGTGGAAAACCACGTCGGGTCGGTGCTGGGCGAAGACGGCGTCTATGCGCTCCGCGTCGCGGATGTCGGCGATGACGGGCTGGACGTCCAGGTCGGGGAAATCTTTGCGCAGTTCGCCGTGGATGCGGTAGATGGAATTCTCGCCGTGGCCCAGCAGCACTAGGCGGACCGGATTGCCGCGCGCGATCTGGCGGCACAGCTCCGAGCCGATAGAGCCGCCCGCGCCCGTCACCAACACGCAGCGCCCGGCCAGCAATCGGGCGACTTCGGTGGTGTCGGTCTGCACCGGGTCACGGGCCAACAGGTCGGCCACCTCCACCGGGCGGAAGCGCTGTACCTGCACGTGCTCGGAGATCAGCTCGAAGACGCCGGGCAGGGTCAGCACCGTGGCGTCGGTGCGGCCGCAGATCTCGACGATGCGCCGCATCTGGGCGGAGGAGGCGGTGGGGATGGCGATGAGGATTTGGTCAATGCGCTTCGCTTTCACCAAAGCGGGGATGTCCGCCGTGGTTCCCAGCACCCGCACCGCGCCGCCGAGCGCCACGCCCTGCTTATCCACGTCGTCGTCCACGAAGCCCACCGGCAGCAGGCCCAGGGCGGGGTTGCGGGTGATCTCCTGCAACGTCAGATAGCCGCCCTTGCCCGCGCCCACAATGAGGACGCGCTTGTGAACGCACGCGGCTGCCACGCATTTCCGGCGCTGCGCTTGATAGTACAGCCACCGCAGCAGCAAGCGCGGCCCGGCAACGGCAAACGCCGCCAGCAGGAAATCCAGGAATGGAATGGAGAGGGGGAACAGCGGGAGGCCGGTCAGCCGCAGAATGATCGTCCCCAGGGCCACCGTGAGCGCCTCCCCCACAAGGATGGCTTGAATTACCAGGTCGAGTTCCGGCATACTGGCGAAGGGCCAGTACCGGCTGTACCCGTCCAGGTGCAACAGGACGCTCACCTTGACCGCGAGCGCGACGGCGGCAAACACCAGCGCGGTGTTCCGGTAGCTGCCCACGTCCAGGCTGCGCAGGTCCAGGCGCAGGATAAAGGCGAAGTAGGCCGCCAGCGGGAGCGTGATCATATCCACCAGCAGCAAGTAGCGGTTGCGCACCCGCAGGGTGCGTACCCCCAGTTGCTTGAAAGGCGGCGACCAGTGTATTTCGCGCTGCATAGCAATCCTCCTTGAGGCGTTTAAACGTTGGGACGTTGGAACGTTGGAACGTTGGGACGTTGGGACGTTGGGACGTTGGAACGTTGGAACGTTGGAACGTTGGGACGTTGGGACGTTGGAACGTTGGAACGTTGGGCTTTTTATTGGGTTTCCTTGCGCTGCTCGCGCCGGTTTTTATGCGATGCCAGGCGGGTGACGCCCAGGATGGTCAGAGATAGGCCGGCAATAACAAACCCCGGCGCGGTCAAGGCGCTGCCTGTGTCCGGCAGCAGGATGGTGGCGGGGGTCTGCGGGCCAGGGGACTCGGTGGCCTGCGGGGTGGTGGGTGGGGTGGTGGGCGGTGGGGTGGTGGGCGTGACCGCGGTGGCTTCGGGCGTGGGCGTGTAGCGCGGCGGCAGGGTTCCCTGCGCCTGTGGCGCCGCCAGCGTGACGGATTGCAGCCACAAGGGGCCAATGAGCAGGGCCAGCACAACGGCCAGGCCGCCGGCGAAAAGTTTCCAGGCGTGCAGATGGTGGGTATTTTTTGTGGGCATGAGTCTCCTCTCCTTTCCTGAGCGCTTTATGGATGCGAGGGTCGCGGCGGCAGGGCGTCCGGTCGCGGGCGCGCTCCTCCCGTGGAGGGCGGCGTCCCTTGACGTTGGATGACGGACGGCTGCACCGGGCCAAAGATGTTGTTGTAGGGGCGTTCCTCGGCCTCGTGATTTTCCAACACTGCGCCAAAGACAATGCCGGGGTTGTTGGAGTCCACCTGCGCATAGAGCACGGTGCTGGCGGTCAACGGCCAGGTCACGTTGCTGTATTCGGGGTAGTAGTAGGCGTCGCCGATGGTCAGGGTCAGCACGTCGCGCGGTCTCATGGGCGTGAGGTTGGTCGGGACGCCCCAGGCCAGCCCGTAATCCCCCACGTACATCCAGATTTCGTTGACGCTCTGGGGGACGGTGTCCGGGTTGATGTAGACATCTACCCAGAAGGCGTCATCCACTGCCGCGTTGCCCCAGTTCTCGATGGTGACAGTGACGCCATAGCTGCTGGCCTCAAGCGCCGTGACGACCAGATCGGGCAGCGGGGTGTAGTTGCGCATGACCAGCGGCAGATAGACGAGATGGGGGCCAGGTCCGGCGTTGCGGACGACCACCGCCACCTGATCCGCTTCGGTATAGGCGCAGGCCATCCCCGCCGTAGCGACGACGGTGGCCGTGCCCTCCGTGTCCGAGCGCAGCGCGCTGTGCGCTTCGCCGGCAACGTCGGCGAGGTCCGTTTCCGGGGTCAGGACGCCCAGGTTGGTGGTAAAGCTGACCACGTTGCCCGCCGGGGCGTAGAGACCCGTCAGCGTTCCCGTGATGTGCGACGGGGTCGCGTTATCCGCCGGGATGATGGTGGGGGCCGCTGCCGCCAGCATATCATAATAATGGACCAATCGGACGCCGCTGCGCTCGTCGAAAGTGGCGGCGATGTCGCAGACATCCGTAGGCCCCCAGTCGTTGAAGGTCGCTTCCACGATGGGATTGCTGGCGGGCAGCTCGACCCGGAGGTTGAGCGCGCCGCCCGGCCCGTTGTTGCGGAAGGTGTTCGCGGCAGCCAGGCTCCCGCCCAACGTGGCCGAGATCGGGCCGCCGGCCGCCAGCGCGATGCCGGCGACGCCGTTGCCGCTGATGACGTTCCCGGTGGCGATCAGGTTGAGTTTGTACCCGCTGCCGGAGGTGAGGAGGCCGTAGTCGTTTTGCAGCAGTTGATTGTCGCGGACGTAGAAGTTCAGCGGGGCGTTGGGCCAGATGCCGCTGTAGAAGCCGCGGATGGTGTTGTTCAGCACGCTCACCGTGGCGGTGGCCGGCAGGGTTTCGCGCAGGCGGACGCCCGCGCTGTGCGCGCCCACGCGCTCGCTGGTGAAGGTGTTGCCGGAGATGCGCGCGCCCTCAAACCCGGGGCGGCTGGTCACGGCGTGGGTACGCTTTGCGGTGGGCAGCGGGAACGCGTGTTGGATGCTCCACACGCCCGCCCCGCTACGGCTGCGCGCGCCCGGCGCCTCGCCGCCGTTCAAATCTACTGCGTGGAAGTGTTCCGCCGTCGTCACGCCCTGAATGGCAATCTGATTGTTGAGCACATTGATGTGGCTTCCACCCACCGTGTTCAGATACAGCACGCGCCCGGCCACGACCGGATTCGCCACGGTGATGGCGTTGCCGTCCAGCGTGATATTGGACGCCGTCGCCAAATCCAGGGGGATGTTGTCGCAATGGGCCACGGTGATGGTGTTGTTGAGCACGCTCAACCCGTCCAGCACGCCGTTTTCGTAGGAATAGACCAGGATGGCGCTGTTGCCCTGGACGCCCAGCGTCCCATCGTTGGTCAGGGTATTGCCCTCAATGCGCGTCCCCTGCAAGCGCGGCGCGCCGGTCGTCCAGGTGGGGTCGTAGCTCATCAGCAGGATGTCGCCTTCGTCGGCGTTGCGCACCTCATTGTTGAGGATGGCATTGTCGGCGGCTGTCACCGGATACGCGGGCGACCCCTGCGCCGAAAGCACGATGCCGTTGGCGCCGCCGGAGACCACGTTGTGGGCGATGGTCGCGTTGGCGCAGTTCGTACACTCGATACCGTAGACGTTGGTGTCCAAAGCCCAGGGACCAACGTTGACTACGTTGTACTGAATGGCGATGTTTTGGAAGGTGCTTTGCCCGCCGTTGAAGAAGAAGACCGAAGCCCAGTTGATGTCTTCAAAGCGATTGTCGCTCACCGTGATCGCCGTGGTCGGATCCAGTGTGGGGTTGACGGCGCCCACGCCCGCCGATTGACCGCCGGCGGATTCCGGGCCGGCGCCATAATTCTGGATGATGAACCCGCTGACGCTGACGTTATCCACGCCCGCCGCGATGCGGAAGCCGTAGCCGGCCGCGCCGCCGCCGTCCACAATGGGCGCATTGCCGCCCGGCCCGGCCGTCGCCAGGTCGCCGGGATCGCCGTTGACGATGAGTGGCTTGTCAATCAGCACCCGTTCGGGATACGTGGCCGGCAGCACTTGCACCGTGTCCCCGGCTACGGCGGCGTTGACGGCTGCCTGGATCGTTTTGTAGGTCACGCCGTCGTCGCACAGCCCATCCCCGTTGGAATCGGTACATGTTCCATCCACGGTCAGGGTGGCCGCCCGCACCGGCTTGCTGTGGCTCAAGCCTAGCGCCAGCGTCAACACCAGCGTCAATGACAGAAACACACAGAGAGTCTTCTTGTCTATATACATTTTCATCGCGTTCCCCTTTACCCTATGGCTGCATGATGAGCCGGGCGATGCCAGCGTCCGATTACTTCGCAGAGTGGCGTCCAGCAAAGACTAACAGTCCAATGCCCAATATCAGCAGACTCATGCCCAAAAGTGCGGGCAATGCAAGTGGCTGTGAAGCCGAGTGTCCGGGGAATAGCCACCGTAAAGGGCTGTGGTCGGCCTGAATATTTTCAGACGAGGAATCTTCAAAGGGAAGCGCGTTTGGCCCGTTTGCGGGGTGCTCGGGAATGCCGGCGATGTCGCCGGCTTGATCGCCTGCGCCGGAGCCGTCCGATGCTCCCGTTTGCCGTCCCGGCAGCGCGGCGATGTCCGGCAGATCGGGCAGGGCCGGCAGCGCGCCGGAATGGGACTTGGGTGGTTCTGGCGTGGGGGTCGCGTCGGCCGTCTGCGAGAACGCGGCATCCAAATTTCGTTGTGGGCCAGAGGCTGCCATCACTGGCGTGGGGGCCGGCTCGGTCTGCGGCGGCGCAGATGTGCGGGTTGGAATAGATTGATTGTGCAGACTTTGTTCCGGTGTAGCCCAGACTACAGGAATCGCGGCCAACAATACCAATAACACCATGGCGGCGCCCAATATTCCCCGATGCAGTATTTTCATCATGCTCCTCCTGTGTAGTCAATCCCTGGCTTAGGTTGGGGGTATAACAGACCAGTTGTATTATATCAGGTATTTGAAAATTTTACAAGCCGTTTTACGAGAAGATTTGATATTACCCCTATATGTTGCATACCAGTTGAGAGGAAAATTTGTCGTATTAAGCGATGCGGAATATATGATTGCGGCGCAGAAGACGGCCAAAGCCCGGATTTTTAAAGGCTAGAACTGACGCAATCCAGTGAGTATTACTGCAGAATACACAAAGCGCGCAGAGATTTTTATAGGATCTCAGCGGCCTCAGCGTGTTCTGCGCTGCAAAAGCGCCATCCGTGCGTAAGTCCTAAGAACCTATCCGAAAATTATGGCGATGTTGTACCACTACGTCAGGCCTTGCGGCTAAAGCCGCTTTCAGGAAGGTATTTTTTCGTTGGCGGGCGCAGCCCGCCAACGAAAAAATACCCTTCAAACCGCGCCTTTAGGCGCAAATCGCGGGCCAAAACGAATTTTCGGATAGATTCTAAAGGTGTTTTGCGGCGACGGACTTTGCACTTGCCCAAACCCCGATCTGCACTAAACTTAGGCCAAACTCAACCCACGGAGGTATCTATGCAGACCTGGCAGGAGACGATTCCTTTGATGCAGACCGGCTATCATTTGGAGATGCTGGCAAAGGCGGACGCGCGCCGCGTGCAGACGACGGTGTATCCGCCCCGCGAGCGCACTTTCTACGCGCTGGAAACACTGCCATTTGAGCGCGTGCAGGTGGTCATTGTCGGCCAGGACCCGTATCACGGACCGGGTCAAGCGAACGGACTGGCGTTTTCTGTGCCCCAGGGAGTGAAGGCGCCGCCCTCCCTGCTGAATATTTTTAAGGAAATCGAAATGGATGTGTATGGCGGTCAACCGCAAACCTTCTCCCCCGATCTAACGCGCTGGGCGGAGCAGGGAGTGCTGCTGCTCAATGCCGCGCTTACCGTCGAGGCGGGCCGGGCCGCCTCGCACAAGGATTTGGGCTGGCACGTCCTGACCGATCAGATCATCGCCGAGTTGAGTTGCAAGCGCGAGCACCTGGTCTTCATTTTGTGGGGCCGCCACGCGCAGTCCAAGCGCGCCCTCATTGACGCCGCCCGTCACCTGATCCTGGAATCCGTCCACCCCTCGCCGCTGTCGGCCCATCAGGGATTCTTCGGCTGCAAGCACTTTTCAAAGACTAACGCTTATCTGGCTGAACACGGGGGCGTCCCCATTCAGTGGTAAACATTGGGGAGATCGGGGCTTATGGACTGGGGCGCGCCCTAATCCTCAACCCCTAATTCCCAATCCCTGTTTTTAGGAGGTAGCTATGGAATACAAGCTGTTAGGCAACACAGGCGTCAAGGTCTCGCCTTTGTGCTTTGGCACGATGTCTTTTGGGGGCGACGCGGACGAGGAAACGTCCGCCGCTATGTTCCACCGCTGCCGCGATGTGGGCATCAATTTCTTCGACTGCGCCAACGTTTATCAGCATGGCCGCGCCGAGGAAATCCTGGGCAAACTCATCCAGGGGCAGCGCGCCGAGCTGGTCATCACCACCAAGGTGCATTTCCCGATGGGCGACGACGTCAACGCGCGCGGTTCGAGTCGCAAGCACATCATGCACTCCATCGCGCAAAGCCTGAAGCGGCTCAACACTGATTACGTTGATCTCTATTTTCTGCACCGCTTTGACGAAGTCACGCCCCTCGAGGAGACGCTTTGGGCGCTGGACGATCTGGTCCGCCAGGGCAAGGTACTCTACCCGGCGGTCAGCAACTTTGCCGCGTGGCAGATCGCCAAGGCGTTGGGTATCTCCGCGTTGCACGGGTGGGCCAGGTTTGCCTGCCTGCAACCGATGTACAATCTCGTCAAGCGGCAGGCGGAGGTGGAAATCCTGCCCCTGGCGCAGTCCGAAGGCCTCGGTGTGATCCCGTATAGCCCGTTGGGCGGCGGATTGCTCACCGGCAAGTATGGCGTCGCGCGGAAGCCGGAGGGCGGGCGGTTGGTGAGTAACGCGATGTACCAGACACGCTATGGCGCCGAGTGGGTGTATCAGGTCGCCGAAGATTTCACGCAGTTTGCAAAAGAGCACGGGTACAACCCGGTCAGTCTGGCCGTTGCGTGGGTGGGGAGCCACCCGGCGATCACCGCGCCCATCATTGGCGCGCGCAATGTGGCGCAGTTGGAGGGTTCGCTGGGCGCGTTGGATCTCTTGCTGACGCCCGAAATGCGCGCGGAAATCTCCGCCCTCTCGCCGGAGCCGCCGCCCGCCACCGACCGCAACGAAGAGACGACCTCGTTCAACTACGGCGCGCGCTTGACGGCGGCGTCGCCGCGCTGATGAAAATCTCACGCCAAGGCGTCAAGCCCGCCAAGTTTTTTTTACTTTGCGTCTTTGCGCCTTAGCGTGAAACAGTCTTGTATTCTCGGAGGAGTCACTATGTCGCATTTTACACGCATCAAGACGCAGATTGTGGAATTGGAGTATCTCAAACGGGCGCTGGCTGACCTGAAATACGAATATGAGGAAGGCAACAAGGTGCGGGGTTTTGGCGGACAGCGTACTGAGGCCGATCTGGTAGTCAAGACCAAGGGGTATCCCATCGGCTTCAAAAAACGCGGCGAGGCCTACGAGGTGGTGGCCGACTGGTGGGGCGTGCGCGGCGTCAACCAGAAGACATTTGTGCAGGAAGTGACGCAGCGCTACGCCTACCACGCCGTGTGCGACAAGCTCCAGGCCCAGGGCTTTGAGATGGTCTCGGAGCAAGTCGAGCGCGGCGGGCAAGTTCACCTGGTGTTGCGCCAGATGGCATAAAGAATTTCTCAACGGATGAAACGGAATCCAACGGATTTTTCCGTTCAATCCGTTTAATCCGTTGAGCCTGTTTGCAGGGAGCGTGAACATGGAACTCCAAGAAATCGAAGTCTTCATTGAAAAAGATGGCCGGGTGCGGATTGAAGTGCGGGGCATCCAGGGGGGGCGCTGCCTGGAAGTGACGAAGGCGTTGGAAGCGGCCCTCGGCGGTCAGATCGAATCCCGCGAGATGACGCCGGAAGCGAGCGCCGGCGTGGCGGATGCCGCGCAGGACTGGGAGCAGGTGAAGGCCGGGTAGCAATTTCACGCCAAGACGCAAAGCTCGCCAAGTTTTTTTGTTTTTTACTTTGCGTCTTTGCGCCTTTGCGTGAAACAGCCTTGTACTTTCATGGGATCGGGTTGAATGCAAACGTTGCGGGTCGCGCGGTTTTTGCCGGGCAGTCGCGCCAACGGGCCGGGCGCGCGGGCGGTGGTGTGGATGCAAGGGTGTACGCTCGGCTGCCCCGGCTGCTTCAACCCGGAGATGCAACCCCCGGAGGGCGGGACGCTGACACCGGTAGACGCCCTGTTCGCCCAGATCGTCGCGCTGGGCGACGCGATTGAGGGCGTCTCGTTCAGCGGCGGGGAGCCGTTGCAGCAATTTGACCCACTGCTGGCGTTGTTGGAGCGTATTCGGCGCGAAACGGCGCTCTCGACGCTGATCTTCACCGGCTACACCTGGGACGAAGTGCAAGTTTTCCCCGCCGCCGCCGAGCTGCTGGCCTGCGCGGACGTATTCATCGCCGGGCGCTACGACGCGACGCAGCCGCTCGGCCACGGGATGCTGGGATCGGCCAACCAAACCATCCACCTGCTGACCGACCGCTACACCCTCGCGGACATCCAGGCCGTTCCCCCCGCCGAAGTTGTCATTACCGAAACCGGCGACGTCGTCATCAGTGGAGTGGCGCCGTTCGAGCTTGAACGGGTCTTGAAGCAAAAATTCTCAACGGATTGAACGGATTGAACGGAAAAGAAATCCGTTCAAATCCGTTGAATCCGTTGAGATTTCAGGCGACGATGTTGACGACGCGCCCCGGCACGATGACGATGTGGCGCACGGTGCGCCCTTCCAGCGCGCGCCGGACGCCGGGCGCAGCCAGCGCACTTTGCCGGATGACCTCCTCGGCTGTTCCGGCGGCGATGCAGATGCGGTCGCGCACCTTGCCGTTGACCTGCACGGCCATCTCCACCTCTTCGACTTGCGCCAGCGCCGGATCCCACGCCGGCCACGGCTGGATGTGGACGCTCTCGGCGTTGCCCCAGCCGCGCCAGATTTCCTCCGCGATGAAGGGCGCGAAGGGCGCCAGCAGCTTCACTAGCGTCGCGCAGGCAGCGAAGCCTTCTGCCGTCATCCCAAATTGCCGTTGATAGCTTTCCACTTCCCCGCTGAACGTCATCAGCGCGCTGATCGCCTTGTTGAAATGCAGCGCTTCAGTCTGTTCCGTCACCTCGCGTATCGTGCGATGCATAGCGCGGCATAGCGCAACATTTTCGAGCCTCTCCCATTCGCCATTCGCCATTCGCCATTCGCCATTTGCTATTTGCGATTCGCCATTCGCCATTCGCCATTCGCTATTCGCTATCCGCCACACCCGCTGTAGGAAGCGCCGCACGCCCTCAATGTGCTGCGGCGTGACGCCGTCCTCCTCCGTTTCCCAGATCACGTTGGCCTCGAACGGCCCTATAAACAGCAGATGTAGCCGCGTCACATCCGCGCCGTACCGCTCGATGACGCTCTCCGGCGTGACGACGTTGCCCTTCGACTTGGACATGCGCTCCACCTTGCCGGTGCGCGGATCGCGGGCGTGCAGCACGCCCTGGCTGCGCAGCACGGGGAACGGCTCGCGGAAATCCACCAGTCCGGCGTCGGCCAGCGTCTTCGTCCAGAAGCGGGAGTACAGCAGGTGGCCGACGGCGTGCTCCGCGCCGCCTACGTAGACGTCCACCGGCAGCCAGCGCGCGGCCAGCGCCGGGTCGAAGGACTGCGTGGGATTGTGCGGGTCGGTGAAGCGCATGTAGTACCACGACGAGCAGACGAAGCCGGTCATCGTGTCCGTCTCGCGCTCGGCAGGGCTGCCGCAGCGGGGACAGACCGTGGCGACGAAGTCCGGCGCGTTCGCCAGCGGCGCGCGCCCATCGCCGCGCGGGCGGAAGTCGGGCAGCGGGGGCAGCATTACGGGCAGATCGGCCTCGGGCGCGGGGACTTCGCCGCACGCCGGGCAGTGGATGATGGGGATGGGCGTCCCCCAGTAGCGCTGCCGCGAGATCAGCCAGTCGCGCAGGCGGAAGTGGGTGGCGCGTCGCCCGAAGCCTTCCGCCTCCATCCACGCGGTGATGGCGGCAATGGCATCTTCGGAGTTCATGCCGTCGAATGGCCCGGAGTGGATCAGGACGCCGGGATCGGTGGTGGGCAGGGGCGCAGAGTCGTCGCCGGGCGGGACGATGACCGTCTTGATGGGCAGCGCGTACTTCTGCGCGAAGGCGTAGTCGCGGGTATCGTGGGCCGGAACACCCATCACCGCGCCCGCGCCGTATTCACCCAGCACGTAGTCGGCCACGTAGATGGGGACGGGAGCGCCGCCGGGGATCGCCGCGTAAGCGCCGGTGAAGACGCCGTCCGGCTCGCGGGTGTGGCGATCATCCGAAGTGCGCAGTCTGGCAGCGGCGATGTAGGCGCGCACGGCGTCGCGCTGTTCCGGCGCGGCAATGGCCTCGGCCAGCGGGTGCTCCGGCGACAGTGCCACGAAGGTCACGCCGAACCAGGTGTCGGGGCGGGTGGTGAAGACGGTGATGGCGGGGGAAGTAATGGGTAATGAGTAATGAGCAATGAGTGAGGACATCTCATTACTCATTACCTCTTTCTCATTACTCATTACTTTCAGCTCAATTTCCACGCCTTCACTGCGTCCAATCCAATGCCGCTGCATCGCCAGGATGTGTTCCGGCCAGTCCAGGCGATCCAGGTCGGCGTGCAGTTCGTCGGTGTAGGCGGTCACGCGGATGTACCACTGCTTGCGGGTGCGTTGAGCGACGGGATTGTGGCAGCGCCAGCAGTTGCCTTGCTCGATTTCTTCAGCAGCCAGCACCGTCTGGCAGCTTTCGCACCAGTTGACAGGGGCTTCGGCACGGTAGGCCAGGCCACGCCGGTATAGCATCAGGAAGAAGTGCTGGTTCCATCGGTAGTAGGCGTGGTCGGCAGAGTTGATCTCGCGCTCCCAATCGTAGGAACAGCCCAGTAAGTCCAGTTGTCGTTTGTAGTTAACTGCGTAGCGGCGGGTACTGTCGGCGGGATGCGCGCCGGTTTTGATGGCCTCATTTTCGGCGGGCAGCCCGAAGGCGTCCCAGCCCATCGGGTGCAGGACGGCGTCGCCGCGCATCCGGTGATAGCGGGCGATTACGTCGCTGGGGACGTAGTTGCGCCCGTGGCCCACGCTCAATCCCGCGCCGGAAGGGTAGGGGAAGAAGTCCAGGCAATAGAACGTCCGGCGGGCAGTTTCACCCTCACCCGACAGGGCAGGGGTGCGATACACTTGTTCTTCGGCCCAGCGCGCGCGCCAACGGGCCTCCATTTCCCAGGGATTGTATTCGGTGTTCATGGCTCGATCTCCTTATTATGTTGTGAAATTTTGTGAATAGAAAACAATAACCTGAAAATTTCACAACACGAGCGCCCCGGACGCCGGGAACTGGGGCGTCCGGGAAATCACCTCCGGTATCATTGTGACTGTACACATTCTATACTCCTTCCGTTTAGAATCTATCCGAAAATTCGTTTTGGCCCACGATTTGCGCCTAAAGGCGCGGTTTGAAGGGTATTTTTTTCGTGGGCGGGCTACGCCCGCCCACGAAAAAATACCTTCCTGAAAGCGGCTTTAGCCGCAAGACCCGGCGCAGCGGCACAACGCCGCTATAATTTTCGGATAGGTTCTTAATCCGTTCTATCCGTTGACCAAAAAGAAAACGCGCCTCCGTTTGGGAGGCGCGTCATCTGCTGTTGTCTGCTCAATGTTTCGGGGTCAATTGCTCCCAAACGGGTATAACTCCTGGTTGCCAAGGAGTTGAACGTTAAGGAGGGCCTGACTTTGAACGGTTGCCATCTTATTCCTCATGACCTGAACTGCCTTTAGTATAGCACGGATATGGGTTTGGGCAACCACTTCATTTGTGGCGTTTCTCTTGTTCGTTTCATAACCTGTGTTACACTAGACAGGCGTATTCAAGGCTGTAAACATAGCTCCCCACGTCTAAGATGAGGGCTGATGGCCCTATCGTAACCGGGAAACGGTTCCTTGAATACAAGTATCTGCGAATTTTCAAAGGAAGGTTTGTGTTACCAGGAGGGATGGAATGGGTGACCTGAAACAGCAATTACAACTCAAGCAAAGAGAATTGGAAATCGTGTTAGCCATTGACGGTGTGCGGGATAGCGCGCAGGGGCCGATGGCGATGTTGTCAGGAATCGTGAACATTGTGGCGGAGCAATTCAAGTCCGATCTGTGCCTTTTGTATTTGATTGACCCCGAAACTAAGTTACTGGAGTTAAAGGTTGTCAATGAGCACAATAAGGGGTGGTTGCAACTTCATTCGGCGTTGTTAGAGGACGTGGCGGAAAAAGCCCTGACGTTGGATGCGTTAACCATTTGGCCGGCTCAGGAAGTGTTGCCGCCGGAAGTGTTGTCCCATGTTCCGGCGACTTTGCAGTTGGCGTTGATCCCGATTTTTATGGAGTGTCAGAATTTGCCGCTGGGGCTATTACTGCTGACGCGCGCCTCGGCGCCTTTTAGTGACGATGATATGGCGTTGTTAGAGATCGCGGAAAGCCAGATTGATTCTGCGGTAATCCAGGCGTATACCTACCACGAGTTGGAGCAGCGCAATAAAGAGTTGGAGACGATTTATCAATTTGACCGCATCCGCGACCAGCATTTGCCTTTTGATGAGATGTTGGATGTGGTGTTGCAAGAGCTGTGCAAGGTGATCCAGGCAGAAATGGGCTTTGTGATGCTTTACAATCCCAAAGGTGAACGGCTGGAAATGCGCGCCATCACCCACGAAGATTTGCTGCGGGATACCCGCTATTATCGCCTGATCAACCAGTTGGCAAACGAAGCGATGGAAAGCGGCGAACTGGTGTGTAATCAAAATGAGACCAGAGCGCGCTGCGCGGTGATGTGCATCCCGCTGATTTTGCAAGATGAGATTATCGGGGTGTTTGGCGCGCTGCACCGCGACCCGCAGCGCGCGTTTACGTCAGATGATCGCCGCTTGTTGCGGGCCATCGTCAGCCAGATGGATACGGCCATTCTGGAGAGCATGGAGAAGCGCAATTTGCGCCGCGTGTTGGGACGCTCGTTGGACCCGCACATCATGGAAGCCTTGTTAGCGCATCCTGAAGAGGCCATCCTGAAGGGCGAGCGCGAAACCCTGACGGTGCTCTACGCTGACCTGCGCGGCTCGACGGCGCTGGCTGAGCGTACCGACCCGGAAACGCTGGTGGAGTTTATCAATGCGTATTTGAGTGAAATGACGGATGTTGTCCTCTCATTTGAGGGCACGCTGGATAAATTCGTGGGCGACGAGGTGATGGCGTTGTTCAATGCGCCGCTGCCGCAGCCCGATCACGCGCTGCGGGCCGTGCGGGTGGGGCTGGCGATGCAGGAGCGCTACGCGCAATTGCTGGCGCGCTGGCAGGCGGAGCGCGGCGTGGGCGCCGAGGGCATCGGCGTGGGCATGGCGACAGGGGAGGCCATCGTGGGTGAGATCGGTTGTGAGAAGCGCACCGACTACACTGTCATCGGGCGTCCCGCCAACCTGGGGGCGCGCATCTGTGCGGTTGCCAAGACCGGCCAGGTGCTGGTCAGCGAGGCGACGTATGAGTTAGTCAAAGATAAGGTGGACGCCACGCCCGTGCCGGGGATGCAATTCAAAGGCATCGGCCAGCCGGTGACAGTATACTTGATCAACCGCGTGCTGGAGGATGCGTGACGTGATCGGCATAGATTATGCGCAGGGATTGGCCGCAATGAAGGCGGCGTTACCGGCGCAACATCAGGCGGTGTTGATGACATTGGCCGACCGGTTAGCGGATAATCTCCGCACGGAGCGGCTTTATGGCAGCACGGAAACACGTCGCGCCGAGCGGGCGGCAATTATATATGAACTGAATGATCTGGCCTTGCAGGTGTTAGGCGTGAGTTTTAACGAACTATGTATGGGCTGTCCCGTGGTGCAGCCGGGGAAGTCCGCGCCGTCCACCGCTGCGCTCGCGTTGCCAAAATTGTCGCCGGCAACCGCGTCGAAAGACACCCTCCCACCAGCGACAGCGCCGCGACCTGATCCTTTGTCGCCGACCCGGGCGGGCGCACCCTCTTCAGAAGAATCTTATCCATTAGCGGTGACGCCTCTCCGAGTTTTCCCCACCCTGGAGATCTGTATTTTACCCAGGCAAGAAGCCGGCTATCCGGTAGATTTGATCTGGGATGATCCCAACAGTCCTGAAGTTCAGGTTTTTGGGCGAGGGTATTTGTCGGCGGATCTAATTCCGTGGGTAAGCACGGGTGATTGGGAGGCGGATGGTCGCCGTCTGTTTACGGCCCTGGTAACCGATCCCCACGTGTTGCGGGCCTGGGCCAACGTTGAAGGGGACGCCGCACAACGGCGTATTTGTTTGAATATAGATGAAGCGGCCTGCGAGTTGCAGTTGTTGCCATGGGAATTGCTCTATGATCGGGGATTTCTCGCGGCAAACAACAATACGCCGTTTTCGCGCCTTATGCCTGCGTCGGGCGAATGGCCAGACGTGTTGCCACAGCCGCCGGTGCGCGTGTTAGTGGCCGTGGCAAACCCACGGAATTTGCAGGATTACAACCTGGCCCCGTTGCCTGATACTCAAGTTACGGCTTTGACACAAGTATCCTTAACGCACATTCATTTTGAGGTATTGCCTGCGCCGGTTACATTAGCGTGTATTGGCGAGGCCTTGCACGAGGGGGAATATCAGGCTCTACATATTATGGCGCATGGTAAGTTTAGCCAGCGAAGCGGTGAAGGGGCTTTGTTGTTGCAGGATATTGCGGGTAATGCCTGTGTTATTAGTGATGCAGATATGGTAAATATGTTTAACCATCTGGATGTGCAGCAACGTCCGCGCCTTGTGTTTCTGGCTGCGTGTGAAAGCGCTGCGCATACCTCAACCGTTGCATTTGCCGGTGTTGGCTCGCGTCTGGGACGGGGTGGGGTCCCAATGGTGATTGCAATGCAAGATCAGGTATCTATGTATACAGCACAGCGTTTGTCGGAAGTATTTTACAAGCGCCTGGCCGCGCATGGCGTGGTGGACCTGGCCCTGAATGAGGCGCGAGCTATGTTATATGTGGAGCGGGCCGCTGACCAGCATGTTCCCCTCTTATATATGCGACCTGGTTCCGGTAGATTGTGGCACAACTGAACCGTTGTGTAAAAGCAGGCGGGCGCGACATTTGGTCGCGCCCGCGTTTTTTCGCTATTCGCTATTCGTCATTCGCTATTCTTTCAACCCCGCCAGCTCCAATCCCCCATCCAACACGGCGGGGATCACATCGGGATCCGTTACTTCGCAGTAGACGCGGGCAATCGGCTCGGTGCCGGAGAAGCGGATGAGCACCCAGCCCAGGTCGCCGAGTTCGTACTTGTACCCGTCGGTGCGGTCAATGCGCGAGACCGGGAAGCCGCCGATGGCGGTAGGCTGCGCC
>JAKQHY010000018.1 GCA_029555965.1 Chloroflexota bacterium
TCAGCCTCGGTGACGACTTGATCGATGCGCAACGCCCCATCGATCAAGTCGTCACCGAGGCTGAGGGCCTATTCCTCACCATCCGTGATGACCTGGCTTACCAGGATCGCTTACAGCCCTTCGCGCAGACATTACAACAGCTTTATGACGAAGCCACGGCGCTGTATCACGATGGTATCCCCCTGGGTGTCGCCACCGGCGTGACGGCGCTGGACAAGTTGCTGGGCGGTGGTTTGCACAAGGGCACGCTCAACATCGTCGCCGCGCGGCCCGGCGTGGGCAAGTCCGTCTTACTGGGGACGCTCGCCGTCCACGCGCTGCGGCTGGGAGTGCCTACGGCGCTCTTCTCCATCGAGATGCGCGGGCTGGAAGTGGCCGGGCGCATCGTGCAGAAGGAGTTGGGCCTGGATTACACCCGCCTGCAAGAGGGAGATTGGCCGCGCTTCGCCGATGGCTTAGGTCCACTCTCGGAGTTCCCCTTGTGGATCGACGACAGTCCACGGCTGGCCATCGAAGATCTGCGCACCAAAGTCCGCCAACTGTATGCCCAACAGAAGCTGGGTCTGGTGTTACTGGATTACATCCAACTGGCCGAGACGCATCAACGTTTGGACTCGCGCTATCTCACCATCGGCCACATCACCCGCGAACTCAAACACCTGGCCCAGGAGTTTCAGATTCCGATCATCGCCGCCAGCCAGTTGGGGCGCGATGCCGACCATCGCCGCCCGACGTTGGGCGACCTGCGCGAATCGGGCAACCAGGAGGCCGACGCTGACGTGGTACTGTTGTTGCACCGGCCTAATGGGGTGGACAATGCGCCCCTGGTGGAGACGGAGTTCATCCTCGCCAAGCACCGCCAGGGCCAGACCGGGTTGTTTTCGATGGTGTTCCACAAGGCGCAGTTGCGCTTTGTGCCCCTCACAGATACGACCACTGCTACCGGATAAGGAGCGCCGAGGGTGAAAATGATTCTCTCAACGGATTCAACGGAATTTAACGGATATTTTTCCGTTTAATCCGTTCAATCCGTTGAGGCGATTTACAAGGAGTTTCACAATGTTCACCGGATTTGCCTGCCCTGAAGCCAACTGGTACCGCCTGCCGAACGACTGGTTCGACATTTGGACCGACTTGCGCCAGCAGACCGGGCGCGCGCGCATCAAAGGGCCACTGCAAGTGACGGAGTACGTCATCAAACACATCTGGGGCTGGCAGAACTTCGCCACGCCGGTGCGCCTGGCCTGGCACGATTTTCAGTATGGCCGCCGCAACGGGGCGCGCAACCTCGATCACGGTACGGGCCTATCGCGGCGCGCGCTGCGCCACGCTCTGACAGACGCACAAACCTGGGGCTTGCTCGAACACCCGCACGACGACGCCGGACAGCCGACCTACACGTATCGCCCACGGATGTTGCCCCCAGACCAGGACGCACCTGCGGCTTTGGCAGATGAAGACGGGGAGTGGCGCGGTTTCGCGCCTCCACGCAGCAACTTCTTCAAGGTGCCGGCATTGTGGACGGATATGAGTACGCGGCTCAGTTCCGAGGTCGCCATCCTGAGTGTGGAGTACCTTTTCCGCCATACCTGGGGCTGGGAGACGTGGGACGGGCGCGCCTGCTGGCTCACCGAGGACGAGATTGCCCACGGACGGCAGTATGCGACCGGGGAAGAACGCTATGATGCCGGTATTGGTTATTCGTTGCGGGCAGTCCACGACGGTTTACGCGAGGCGCTGGCACAGGGGTTACTGGTTTGGCGGGAAAATGCGCGTCGGAACGCGCGTCAGAACGCGGGTCAGAACGCGCGGCAATACGCGCTGTATCTGCAAGGGATGGTGATCGGCGACGAGGGCGAGTTCCGTGGCTGGGACACGTCAACCCCCACGCCTGACAGCGGGACAGAGCCGTTGTCACCCCCCCAGCCTGACCTGGTCGCCTTGCCACCACAAGTCACAGTGCTCACGCAGCACATCACAGCGCTGCTTGGGGCGCTGACCGCCGCCGGAATCGCATTGCCGCCGGTATTCGGCGCGGAAACAGGTACACCACCCACGGAAGAAAGTAGACCGTTTTTGGAAGAAAGTATACCGCCAGCGGAAGGAAGTACCCCACCTTATATACAGACACTCTTAGACACTCAAAAGACACTCATATCATCAGACACACGCGCGACGCGCGCGCCTTGCAAGGACGACACAAAGACGGGTGATGATGCTGAAGTTGCACTTCCTGGAGATATTCAGCGTGCGTTAGCGCAGATCGGCTTCCACCGCACGCGCAAAGGCGTGCGTGAAGTCCAGGCCTTGTATGCCGCAGACCCGGCTTATGTCCGACAATGGCTGCAACATCTGGCCCACACGCGGGCCGGCGATCCACGTGCCGCCGGGTTCTTCCGGCAGGTGGTGCTGCGCG
>JAKQHY010000025.1 GCA_029555965.1 Chloroflexota bacterium
CCCACGTCATGGCGACGACCGTGTTGCGCGGCACGTCGAGCGCGCCGTGTGATGGGGAGAGCTGGTCGGGACGCGGCGGGGAAACGTCCGGCTCGGTGGTGAAGCGCCAGGTCGCGCCGTCCGCCAGCGGCATCCCGTCGAGCGTCTGAATCGCGGCGCTGACGTGCGCGGTGTAGGGCGTGCTGTACGCCAGCCGGGTCTGGGGGATGAACGTAGCCTCGCGGCTGTCGGCGTCGTAGCGGATGAGGCCGCGCACTGTCCCATACGGTCCGCCGGAGAGCGTGAAGGTGGCGCTGTGGATGGTTGTGGCGTCCATCGCGGCGCGGAACCCGGCGTACAGCGGTTGATCCACGGCGACGTTCGTCGCGTCCGGCGCGGGGGAGACGTAATCCACGCCGATGGGATTGGTGATGGTGAACGGTCCGGCAACGGCGCCGGCCGTGTTGAGGCCGTCGGTGGCGAGCACGCGGACGAGCGCCTGTGACGTGTTGGGCAAACTGGCCGTTTCCAGGGTGAAGACCGTGCCGGGGAGGTGAATCGCCTGCGCTTCCCACGTCGCGCCGTTGTCGGTGGAGACTTGCACGAGGAAGTGGCGCGTCTCGCCGGGGTCGCTTTCCCAGGCGATGGGCTGCGGGCCGCTCCAGGTGGCGCTCACCGGCGGGGTGATGCCGATCGTGGGCGGGGTGGCGCTTGCCGTCCGTTCGGCCAGCAGCGCCTCGTCGCTGTTGCGGCGAATCTGGATGCGCGCCGTGGCGGCGGGGTAGGGGACTTTGAGCGCGAAGGGCGCGGGGGCGTCCGGTGGGATGTCCCGCGCTTCCCGGCCCGCGTATTGCAGGGACGCGGCGACGCTGAACGCGCGCGTGTAGCCGACGATCTCCTGTCCCGCGCCGTCCAGGAAGACGAGGCGGTAGGGGCCGTCCGGCGGCGCTTCAAATGCGCCAGGGTCGAGCTGATACCAGGGATCGAGTTCCACTGCGCCGGTCGCCGGGGTGATGAGGCCGGTCGCCAGCAATAGCGAGTCGGCCAGCGTGGTCTGCCGCGACGTCCGTGAGGCAGTGGTGAAGCGGTTCAGCAGCGAGCGGTAGTTGATCCATTCGATCCACAGCCGCTCCGGCGGGGGCGATTCCACCGGATCCACGTTCATAAAACTGTTGATGGTGGTGAGTGTTTTCTGATTGCGCGGCTCCATGAGGGCGGTGCTGATGCGGCGGTCGGTTCTGGCCCGCACGTCGTAGCCCGATCCGCCCTGGCGCGTGTCGTGCTCGAAGCCGTAGAGGTGCCCGGCTTCGTGGGCGGTGATGTACCGGAAATGGCCGGAATACGCATCCTGCGCCAACATGCTGTACCATGACTGGCGCGGCGAGGTGAGGCCGATGTCGCCCAGCCAGGCCACGGGCGCATAGCCGACCATGAAATCGCAGCCGGCGGTGGCGGCGCACATGGCGTTCAGTTCCAGGAGAGCCTTCAGGAGTTGCATATCGCCGGCCGGCGCGGAACTCCACACGAAGGAGCCTATCGGTGCGTAGTAGGGGACGGCGCTGGCCGGTTGCGCCAGCCATACGTTGGGCACCGGGTAGATCGCCTGCACGCCGCTGCGGTAGCCCAGGGCGACGTTGCTCAGATTGACCACGCCTTTCTTGCCGTAATCCCCGCCGACCGCCAGCGCGCGCGAATGTACGGTCAGCCAGCGCGTCTGGACGGCGTTGCGCGTCTCCACCCCGGTGAAACGCTGCGGTTTGCCGTGACTGTCGCGCACGGTGACGGACGCGCGGAACAGGTACGTCCCCACTTCTGCGGGGGTGAAGCCGTAGTAGTTGACGCTGTCCCGCGAGGCGAGCCGCGCGGCCTTGTCGTTGAGGCGATAACGGCGCGCGGTTTCTTTCGTGTAGTCAAAGTGCCAGTCCGTGCCATCGCTGCGCCACGAGGCGGTTTCCGGGGGTGAGCCTGAAGGGGCGGCCCACATGAGTTGAATGTCCTCCACATCCACGTATTCCCACAAATCCTTGTACCACACATCCGGGTAGAAATTGGCGCTGGCGAGGAACACGCGCAGCGCGGTGGGTTTGCCGACGACAAGCGTTTCGTCTTCGAGCACCTGCACCGGTTCCAGCCGCACCTCAAGCTGTGGGAGCGTCCAGAAGGCCCAGGTTTTGCCGAGTTCTAGCGGCCCGCCGCTCAGGTCCTCGACCCATTCGTCGTGATTCTCAACGAGCGCGTCCATCTCACCCCAGACCCGCACCGCGTAGCGGATGCCGTCTTTGAGCGGCGCGTTCGGGATAAAGGCGTATTCGATCTCGCTGATCCGGCGCGGCTTCCCGGCCACGTAGACCGGCTCTTGCTTATCGTTGAGATAGTACACCTGGAACGTGTTTTCGTTCACAGTGGCTTCGGAAACGACCGTGGTGAAGCGAACGCGAATTTCGGGGAGCGTCGTCGGCGCGCTTGGCTCGGTGGGGACGTTGCGTGTTTCGGGCGCGGGCCACACCTCTTTGACGCTCAGTTCGGTGTATGCCCGCAGTTGCACTTTGGTGAGATCGAAGCAGGTGCAGGCGCAATCCGCCAGCCCCGCACAGTGGCAGAAGTCCTGCTGCTGGAACCACAGGTTGTTCTCGCCGTCAATCAATTCGGTGTAATCAAAGGGGATTTCCTGTTCTACGGGAACGGTATCGGGCCACGTTGGCGTCGTCCCGATGGCGCCGATGATGTTCCAGTCGCCGATGAAGGCGCCGTCCGTCCAGGGGCCGGGCTTGCCGTTGAGCGCCACTGCCCAGGTGGGGTCGGTGTAGCGCGGGTTGCCTTCCGCGTCAACGACATAGATCCTTTCCGCAAAGGTCAGCCTCAACGTTGTCTCGCTTAAGTCGCTAGGGTCTTGCGCGCCGAGGTTGAAGGGCCAGCGCAGCCGCGAGTATGGCACGCACCACGAACCGGGGTACTCGTAAGTCCAGACGGTGTAGCCATCTTCGTCCCTGGTGATGGACACGGGATCGCCGATGGCCGCCGCCGCGTCCATTTCGAGGGCGGCGGGCGTGGGCGGCGTTTGGGCTGCGGCAGAGCGCGCCGTTGCGCCGGGCAGCGGCAACCCGGCGAGGAGAATCAGAAAAACGCTGGCAAGCATCCATACAGAGGGCTTGGGGTGCTTCATTTCAACCTCCTGTCATTGATGGTGAGATAGGACGCGGATTGAACGGATCGGGCGGATGGGACGGATGGTATCCGCAAAATCCGTTCCATCTGTTTCATTCGTGTTCCATTCTATTGCCGCAATACGAGGGGCAGGAAGAGGGCGGCGCGGACGAAGACGGTGCGGATGGTAGCGGCAGCGGAGACGCCATCGGTGGCGGTGAGGGTGACGTGTTTGAGGCCGGGTGTGACCCAGGTGAACGCCACCGCGTCGGTGCGGGTCAGGCCGGGGTGGGTGACGGTGAGCTGATCCGTCGCTGTCCAGGTGGTGGTGATGGGTTGCCCGGCGTAGGCCGGCCAGAGGAGTTCGCCGGTGAGCGTCGTCGCGCGGCCTGCGCTGAGGGTGGGGGGGGGCGCGATGACGACGTTGGGGACGCCGTCGGCGCGCAACCAGCCCATGTCCTGGAAGATCGCCAGCGTGACCGGGCCGGGATGGCGGATGGCGCCGCCGTTGTAACCCGGCGTCATCAGATCGTTGGCGCTGCCGTCGAAGGTGATCTGATCGAGGTGAGAGAGGCTGCTGCCCTGACTGAACTCCTCCGGTGCATAAAGTTTAGCGGTCAGGCCGCCGTTCGCCGCGACGGTGTTGGGGCCGCCAAAGTTGGCGTCACTTTCGAGAAGTGTACCTAAGACGAGGGGCGTCGGTGAATCAAGCAGCCGAACACCGCTGCTGTCCATAGCGAACCAGTCGTAGGGAGTAGGACACGGATAGAGAGGATGACCGCAAAAACCAACGTTCCGCTCTTCATACATATTGCCAACGAATCCCAGGCCGTGCGCCAGCTCATGCAATGCGATGGCGACAAAGTCTTCCCCGTCAGCAGGCGCAAGACGCTGCGTCGGCGTGAGCGCGAACGACCACGTCACGTCCGATTTGAATTGCAGCGTCATGTCCACGCGGGTGGGATTCAGATCGCTGCCACTGAGGGCGTTGGCTAAGGCGATGGGATAGGCCACGTCTATCAGCGGGGCGCCGGGGAAGTTGTAGATGTACTCCGTTGGCATCCCGGTCCCCAGTGCATCCCCGCCGATCAGGTTGGGCGTCCAGCAGGCCGAGGCTTCAATGGGCACGGTGGAGGAGAGCCAGGTTCCCCAAAGCGACGCGGCGTACTCTAACGCGGTCACGGCCTCGGCGGGGGGCGTCTCGCAGCTTGCCGACCAGGTGATGGCAAAGGTTGCGCCGCCGGCGCCTTGCAGTGGCATAGCAATAACAGCGACCGGCAATATTATATTGCCGGTCGCCAGTAGAAGAAAGAGCCATAGCGCGCCGTCTCCGCTTACCAGCGGCTTAGGCTTGAATAGCTTGCTTTTGACGGCGCTAACATAGCGCCACCTGCATTGCATGAATGGTGGTTCCCAATGAGGCATCCCTGCACCTCCCCAATGTGATGCGCTTATCTCGTATTCGCTCCTGTTTTCTAACTAAAAGTATACCTAGAGATGTCGCGGGCGACAAGTGTGGAAAGTCATGAATTGATTCGCTATCTCAGTTTCTCTCAACGCTTGGGGATAATCGGCAGCCAGAACTCGCAATAATACTCAGGGCCGCTTTCGCCGGGATAGTAGACTTCCATTTCTGGCGCGAGGGCGTGAACGTAACCGGACGTGGGCAGCCATTCCATGAAGGCGAACATTTCAGCAGTGACGATGGCGCCGGGGATTTCGCCGTGGCACTCGAAGACGGCCCACTGGGAGGCGGGAACCTGGTAATGCTCCAGGTCGGGGTGGGTGACACCCGGTGGGACTTCGACGGCGACCATATAGTAGAAGTCGCGGTTGGTCGGGTCGTTCTCCACACGGGAGATACCCAGCGTTTGGCCGTTCGTCTGCGGGCCGGGTTTCCAGCCGGTGAGGGACTCGAAGACGACGAGCACGCCGGCGGCGCGGCACTGTTCCCAGACGCGGCCAAAGTCGTCCTGCTCGGCGATCCAGCCTTTTTTGCCGAGCACGTCGAAGGCGGGGCGTTCGATGAGGCGATAGGCAACCATATCAATCTCCCTGCGCTTTCTCAAAGCGTTGTCTGACTTCATCAAGCGTAGGGGTTTCCACCTGTTGGTAAAACGTGAGATGGAATCCATTGAGGTCTTGAATGGACAGGGTTTTCCCGCCCCATACCTGGGCTTCCGGCGCGGGGCCGGTATAAATGCCGTTTTTGACGGCGGTAGCGTAAACGGCGTCTACGTCGTCCACAGCCATGAAGATCGTGAAGTTCGCGTGATCCTTGCCATAGTCGCCGGGGTCTCCTGCAAACCGGCTCAGGTTGATCACGGTGGACAGTTCTTCGCCCTTTTCGACATCCTTGGTCACGTCGCGGGTGACGCTGCCAAAAAGGCAGCGCCCGTCTTTGTCGAAGGTGTCGCTGTGTACGCGCCACCCCAGCCGTGCGTACCAGGCCCCCGTTTCTTCGATGGAGGGTACGGTGAGAATGACTTCAATTTTTTGAACGTTGTACATTGGGTTTCTCCTCTGTCAATAGCCACAGAGAGCACAGAGTTCACAGAGAAAAAAAGAAAATCTCCGCGCTCTCCGCGACCTCTGCGGTGAAATACTCAGTTGACCTGACACGTCGGGCAGAAGTAGATGCTGCCGCCGAGATATTGCTCTTTCTCGAATGGGGCGCCGCAGTTGGGGCATGGTTGGCCGACGCTTTTGCTGTGCAGGATGCGCCGGTAGCCGCCGGGTTGACCGTACAAGTCCACTTCGTCGTTGCGCCCGCCCTGGTCTACCATTTGACGCAGCGTGGCGCGGACGCTATCGTAGAGCGCACGCCGCTCCGCCTCGCTCGTGGCGACGGCCTTGCGGCGGGGATGCAGCCGGGCGTGGAAGAGGATGTCTTGCAGGCAGCCATTTCCCAATCCCCACAAACCCGGCTCGCTGACGATGAAATACTTGAGGCTGGTTTTACTGTCCGGCGGCAACGGCGCGAACAACGCTTGGAAGTAGTCCCACGTAAAGGCGTCGTCCAGCGGGGTGATGCGCTCCTGCTGGACGTGCGGATGCTGGCCGACTTCGGCGCGCGGCAGGAGAAACGTGTTGCCCCAACCGGAGATGGTGACGGTCAGGTAGCCGCCGTCTGCGAAGTGGACGAAAAGCTGGTGTTTTTTGGGCAACGTGCGCTCGTCGGTATGGAAGGAGATACGCTCGCCGCCGCAGCCGAGGACCAGCGTGTGGTCCGCGCCGATTTCGGTGAGGATGGACATGCCATGCGCCGTGCTCCCGCCGACGGTCTGGCCCGCAAAAATCGCCGCATAGTCTTCGGACGTCCCGTTGGCGAAGGCGAACTTGTGCGGCGTGTTGCCCCGGTCGCCGGAGACGATCTGCTTGCCTTTAAGCGTGGCGTCCATTTGCCGCGCGATGACGATGGCTTCGGGTAGTTCAATCATAATCCCTCCGAAATTACAACTTGTTTCACGCAAAGGCGCAAAGACGCAAAGAAATAAAACTTTGGCGACTTGGCGTCTTTGCGTGATATTTTTTACCGAATTTCCATGTGCAGCCCGATGATGTTGTTCGGTGAAGTGTCGCCCTCGAAGTGATAATACCACTCGCGGCACTCCGGGCCTTGCGTCAGGCCGGCATCTTTGATGGCCTGCATGAGCGCTGTGTAGGGTTCCTGGATGTGGGCCAGGCTGCCCCAGTAAAGCAGCGCGGCGCAGCGATAGGGGGGCAGCGTCGTCACTTGCGCTTCGCCCGCAGGCTGCGTTCCTGCTTTCACCGGGATGCCGACTTCCATCAGGTACATCTCCGGCGCGCCGGTGGGGTAGTAGCGGATGATCACGGGCGCGCCGTCGCCGACGTGGGCTTCGGCCTGCGCTGCTTCAAGCAGGGGGATCAGGCGGTTCAATTCTTCGTCCAGGTGCGCCATCGCCGTCGGCGCGCTGGTGACGTGGAAGAACGGCTGTTCGGGCATAGTTTGCAGGCGCATCTGGCCGATGAGATAGTCTACGTCAGCGCTCATTTTGACACCTTCTCACGGATGGGGATGTAGACGGCAGGGGACTCGTGCATCTCTCCCTCCGGCGGGTAATACTCGAAGTCCGCGCCGCCCGGCGGAAATTCGTAGGGTGAAGCCGGCAGCCAGGTGTTGTAGACGTACTGATAGGTCTTGCCGATCTCGCTCATGGCGCACGCGAACACGGCATACCGCGCCGCCGGCACCTGGCGTGCGATCACGCCTTCAGGCGTCGGGGCGTTGTCCGGCACATGCATCCCGGCGACGTAGTCGGGGATGCCATCGCCGCCGCAGAACCACACGCCGTAGTATGCCTTGTCGGTGCTCAGGGCGAGCAGGGCTGTGTGATGCGGCATAAAGTCCTTTTCCCAGACCGCGTTAAAGTCTACTTTGTCTGGGGTACTATGGACAGTGACGCCCATAACGGTAAAAGCATTCAAGTCTACAAATCTAGGTTCCATCGTTTCCTCCTTTTTTAGATGGAGACGTATTTTGTTAGGCGCGGTTCGTTGACGGAATACGCCCTACGCCCTACGGTATGGATTGGTTAACGCCCGGCACATCCGGCGTGATGCGGCGCACCTGGTTGAGCAAGCCCAGGGTGTTTGGCCCGTAAAACTCGCCGTTGAGCGGGTTGACGGTGCCGCGCACGTTGTACATCAGTTCCAGGTTGGCGATCCGCTGTTCCGGCGTGACAACCATTGCGCTTTCGTCCATCGCCACATGCTGCACGCGCCCCACGAACAAGTGCCACACACTGCCTTCGTGCAGCGGACGATGCCAGGCGAGCTTGCATTCCACGTTGATGGCGCACTCAGCGATGCGCGGGGCCTGCATGGTTTGTGCGGCTTCGATGGTCAGGCCAGAATCAGCGATCTCGTCGTTGTCCGGCCCGTTGCAGGCGATGGTGGCGGAGCATTGCGGCAGCAGCTCCGTCGAGGGGAAGTTGAGGCACCACTCGCCTTCGCGCAGGATGTTGGCGTGGGTGTGCGTGGTGTTGAGCAGCGCCAGCAGCGACGAGTAATGCTCGCCTTCGCCCACCAGGAAGCCCCAGGAATGCAGGTTGGCATTGGCCGCGCCGTTGGCTTTGCGCGTAGTGACCAGGAAGATGGGGTTGGGCACGGTGATGACGTATTCCAGCCAGGAAAAAACGTCATACTTGCCCGGCCAATCTTCAATCAGATAGGGTGGTCGGGTGATGCCAATTTCGTGTTTCATTTTTATGCCCCTTGTGTCACTTGGATATGGATCAAAAAGCGGCAGTTTTCGTCCCCCTGGATGATGGAACTGAGCAGTTCAACCTCGACGGGGCGCTCCAGGAGCGTTTCAAATAGTTGCCGGTACCAACCGCAGGAGCAATAGCAGTAGGTGGCTGAGAATGGCTCTTTCGTCTTATTCACCGAGCCGCAGTAGCAGTGATCGTACAGCGCGTGGATCATGGTCCCTTCCCGCCGCAAGTGCCCGCCGCCGAGGTGCGCCTGGTTCAATTGCGCCAGCATGTCGTCCAGGTCGCGCGCGGTTTTGGCGAGTTGGCGGGCTTTATCGAGGATGCTGGTTCCGATACACCGCCTCCCACAGGTTTCCATGATGGTCTGGCGGGTGGGGATGTCCACGGCTTGATCCAGCGCGTCCATCATTCCCTTGACGCAGCGGGCCTTTTGCAACGGCGTCGTCAGCGTGGGGTAGACGTCGCAGGCTTGGGCCAATCCTTCTTTGGTTGCTTCGTCAACGCATCCTTCAATGGCTTCTTGAAAAACTTGTGGTCTGAATGGCATGCTATTTCCTCTTTACAAGGGCCACAGAGATCACAGAGATCACAGAGAAAAGAATGAAAACTTTGCGTGCTCTGTGATCTCTGTGGCAGAATTTTTATCAAAACGGCGGATGGAAGTTGGCGTCTTCGTCGTAGAGCGCGCGAAGGGCGGCGTCATCGGCGGCGGAGCCGGAAGCGTCGGCGGCGCGGATGAGCGCGGCGACGCGATCCATCAGCGCGTAGACGGGTTCGACTTGCTCCGGCGCCAGCTCGACCAGGTAGCCCCAGCCGCCATCCCACGGCAGGATTTCGACTTTGCTGAACGCCAGGAAGTCGCGCAGCAGGTCGCCGCGCACGAACTCCATGCCGTGCCACTCGAAGATGCCAAAGTCGTCGGGGTTGGCGGCGCCGCTGCGGCAGAGCTGCCACGCATCCCCGCCGACGATGAAGCGGTTGCGCGGCGTGTCCAGCGGGTCGAAGTCCAGTTTGAGGGCTTCCTGCATCATGGCGTCGAGTTGCGCGTCCACCAGAATCCAGCGGGATTGCGCCGCGTTCCAGTACTCGCACACCCAGTGATCTTCGTAGTGGCCGGGGATGAAGTAGGTGCCGAAGCCGCAGCGCGCTCGCGCCGGGATGCCCTGATGCCGCAGGATCGCCGCCAGCATCACGGAGAAGTCGCGGCAGTTGCCGACGAGCTTGCGGTCGTGTGAGCGCGCCTCCGTGAGCGGGCGGTCGTCCAATTCCAGGATGCGCGCCAGTTGCTTGTCCACGGTGCGCAAGTTCACCTCGGCCTTGCGCTCGTCGGTGAGTTTCAAGCCGTAGGCTTCTGCCCAGAAGATGTGAACCATCACCCCTTGCAGGGTCTTCACCAGCGCCGAGAGGTCGGTGGGCAGGCCATCGAACAGGTGCGCGTAAGGGCCGGGATCGGTCATCGGGCCAGGTTGGGTGTAATAGGTCAAATTGTCGTTTTGCATCGTTAAGTTCTCCTTGTTCAAAGTCTAAAGTCGAAAGTCGAAAGTCAACATACCCAGAGCTATATGCCAGCGGAGCGCTTTGTGTGACAGAAAAGAGTTAGTTGTTCAGGTCAATGGCGAATTGATATTCTTCCTCGTTTGTCGTCCGGCAAGCTACATTATGGGTCGTCGCCTTGGTCAGCGTATTTCTCTTTCACGTTTTCGGTTTTTGCCACCTTTCGGCGATACCGGTCTACCAGGCTTTTGATTTCGGCGCGATATTGTTCCAGGTAAGCTGCGACCAGCGCTTCTTGGGTTGCCGGATCGGGCGGCGTTGCCAACTGGTTGGCGTCGGCAAGGTGGCTCAGAAAACGCGCCAACTCCGGCTCAAGGTGGACGCGCATCCCGGCGCCTTTCACGCATACCGCGTAGCGTTGATCGCCGAGGCTTTCGATTTCCGGCTTTCTGAACCACAGTTGGTAGGGATTGCCGTA
>JAKQHY010000036.1 GCA_029555965.1 Chloroflexota bacterium
ACTTCGCAGTAGACGCGGGCAATCGGCTCGGTGCCGGAGAAGCGGATGAGCACCCAGCCCAGGTCGCCGAGTTCGTACTTGTACCCGTCGGTGCGGTCAATGCGCGAGACCGGGAAGCCGCCGATGGCGGTAGGCTGCGCCGCATCCAGCATGGCGCGCGCTTGCGGCCGTTTAGCTTCCGGGAAGCGGGTGTCAATGCGGTGGTAATAATACCGCTGTTTTACTTTGGCGAACAGGTCTTCGACCAGTTGGGAGGGCTTCTTGCCGGTACGCATCATGAAGTCCAGGAAGTAGAGATTGCCCAGGATGCCGTCCCGCTCCGGCACGTTGCCGCGGAAAGCGTAGCCGCCGCTTTCTTCGCCGCCGATGAGGGCGTTGGTCTCCAGAACTTTGGGGGCGACGTATTTGAAGCCGACGCCGGTTTCGTAGACCGGTACATTGTAAATTTCCCCCAGCTTGTTGAGCATCGCAGTGGTGGAAATGGTCTTGACGATAGGGCCGCGTTCCCCGCGCACTTCGAGCAGGTAGTAGGCCAGCAGGCCATAGGCGCGCAACTGGTCAATGTAGTCCCCGTTTTCGTCGCCGATGCCCATGCGGTCGGCGTCCCCATCCATAATGAGCAGCACATCCGCGCCCAGTTCCACCGTGCGCTTCAGCGCCACGTCAATGTTCGGGCGGATTGGCTCCGGGCGCTGCATTTCGGGAAAGATGGGATTGCGGGTGTTGTGGATTTCCCAGAGCGTGTTGTTCCCGCCGGCGAGCAATTTTGGGAACCACCCGGCGCCGTTACCCCACATCGGTTCGATCAGGATTTTCAACCCGGCGTTTTTCAGCTTGGCGAAGTCCACCAGATGGCCGAGGTGGGCAATGTAGGCCGGATTGGGATCCCAACGACGCACCAGACCCTTGCTCTCAGCTTCGGCGATGGGCATCCGTTGCGCCTGGGCGGCGCTTTCCGGGATGTGGCTTTCAATCTCCTGCAAACCGGCGGGATCAATCGCGCCGCCGTGGGGGTCGCGCACCTTGAAGCCATTGTCGGTGGGCGGATTGTGGCTGGCGGTGATGTTGATCGCGCCGCCGGCCTCGCGCTCCGTCACGCTGTAGCTGATGACGGGCGTGGGGCAGTTCTGCGCCGTCAACCACACGCCCACGCCGTTGCCAGCCAGCACCTCTGCCGCCGCTGCCGCAAAGTATTCCGACTGATAGCGTTGGTCGTACCCGATCACCACCCCCTTATCGGCCAGATGATGCTGTTTGAGGTAATCCGCAAAGGCCTGACTCACGCGCCGGACATTGGCGAAGGTGTAATCCTCCGCGATGTGGGCGCGCCAGCCATCGGTGCCAAATTTGATGTCGCTCATAGTGTTCTCCTTAAATGGTTTCAGCTTGGTTTGCGGTGATTCTAATTTAGACAAATTGCAAACTGGATATGCAGAGGTAGTGGATAGCCCCATTGTTGTTGTGCGGCAGTCTGGCTGCGCGCGCTCCAGTAATGTTCCGGGTGGGCCAGAAGCTCCTGGCTGAGGCGCTCGTCCCAGATCCGAATCCAAAAGGTAGCTTCCGCAGTCCATTCACCGTCCCAACATGACTGGAGTGCTGCCCGATAAGCCCACCATGCCCCCGCTGCCGGCACCGGTGTGTTCTCCAGATGCACTAATCGGCCAAGGTCTTCCTGCAATACCTGGGTCTGAAAGGCGGCGACGGCATCCGGGTATTGCGCCGGGTCTTTGAGAACCACATCGGTAACAGCCGGCGACTCCCACTGCGGCCAGGCGCGCTGTGCCAGATAATAGTCGAGTGCGTAATGGGAAAATTGATCCCACCCATTGATCAGAAAAGCAGATGCCTGCGCGGGGGGAGCCGTTTCTCCAATCCGGTCGGCAATCCAGGCTTGGGCTTGCCGGCTATTGTCATCGGTCTCGTAGGACACGGCCATCAACAGGGGCAAGCTACAGAGGCGTAGTCCTACATAGAGACACAAGTATACTCCCCAGGCGCCATAAAGTGCGTAAGCCCAGCCTTTCTGCGACCGTCCGCGCCACGTCTCGCCGTATGTCGCCATCAAGCTGGCGGTGATGACACAGAGCGCAGGTATGACGCTGATGAAGAATCGGTCCGCTACCTGGCGTTTCAGCAGCAGCGCCACCCATGTGGCGAGGGTGATCCAGGCCGGCAGCTGGAGCGCCGGATGGCGGCGCGGCCAGAACGCGGCGGCCAGCGCCACACATGCCAGAAGTCCGAGCAACGGGCCGGCCATCGCTGTGTGGACAATTTGCTGACCATAATGCAGGAGCATGGCGCCATTCCATGTCTCATACATCGGGGGTGAGGCCTGAAAGTAGGCGCGCAGGTCGGCGATCTTGAGCGGGTGTCCCCACCAGAGGAGCGCCACGCCTCCCATTGGCCCGAAAATCTGACCCGTGGTTCGCAATTTTTGGCCGAACGTGCGAGAGGTAGTGAACCAGAGGGCCGCGCCCACACCCGCTGCCGCGAAGGCGCCAACGGGAATTTTGGCGAACAAGGTCAGGAGCAGCGCGGCGCTCACCGCGCCCCAGTGGCTCTGCCCACGCAGCGCTCGCGTATATGTAAGAAGCACGGTCAGGACACCTGTGATAGCGAGCATTTCTTCCATGCACAACAACGCATAGACCCACATCCATGGCGCTGTTGCTAACAACACTAACGACCACAGCCCAGTCGTCCGCCGCCCCATGCTGTTTCCCACCTGATAGATCAGCGCCAGGTTTAGAATAAACAGCAGTAACAGCGGATAGCGGCTGACCCAGGGGGCTGGCCCCAACGTCAGAAAAAACGGCGCCAGGTAGAGCGAGAGCAGCGGTGGATACCAGGCTTGAAAGTAAAGGTGCGAAATCAGCCGTTGCCAGTGGTGGTGGTGGATGTCGGCGGCTGTTTGTAATCCATAAAGTGCGTGGACAGCTTCATCGCTGTCGAAAGGGTGCGCCATGTACCGGAACAGTACCGGGCTGAGGATCGCATAAGTGATTAGAATAAAAAAAAGCGCGATCCGGCGCTCCCCGGCGCGGGTCATTTCATTTCTTCCTTGAGCGACGCTATGTCGGCATCTACCATCATTTCGATCAGGTCTTTGAAGGTGTATTGCGGCTCCCACCCCAAGGCTTTCTGGGCTTTGCTGGGGTCGGAAACCAACAAATCCACTTCGGCCGGGCGCATAAAGCGGGGGTCCTGGTAGACATGGTCGCGCCAATCCAACCCCACGTGCCCGAAGGCGACCTCGCACAGTTCTTGCACGGAATGGGTTTCGCCTGTGCCAACGACGTAATCATCGGGCTGATCCTGCTGCAACATCAGCCACATCGCGCGGACGTAATCGCCGGCGTAGCCCCAGTCGCGCTTGGAATCCAGGTTGCCCAGGCCGATTTTGTCCGCCAGCCCCAGCTTGATTTTGGCGACGTGGTGGGTGACTTTGCGGGTGACGAATTCCAGCCCGCGCCGGGGACTTTCATGGTTGAACAGGATGCCGGAGCAGGTAAACAAATCGTAGGATTCCCGGTAGTTCACCGTGATCCAATGCCCGTAGACCTTGGCCACCCCGTAGGGCGAGCGGGGGTAGAAGGGGGTGCTTTCGCGCTGCGGCACCTCGCGCACCTTGCCGAACATCTCGCTGCTGCTGGCCTGGTAGAAGCGGATGGTGGGGTCTACGGTACGGATCGCCTCCAACATCCGGGTGACGCCCAGCGCGGTGACTTCGCCGGTGAAGACCGGCTGTTGCCACGAAGCCGGCACAAAGGACTGCGCCGCCAGGTTGTAAACTTCTTGTGGTTTATAGTCTCGCAAGGCGGCAATAAGCGAGCCTTGATCCAGCAAATCGCCGGAAACCAGCGTGACCTTGTCCTGGATGTGGTGAATGCGAGCAAAGGTCACCGTACTGGAGCGGCGCACCATGCCGATAACCTCGTAGCCTTGTTCCAGCAAGAACTCCGCGAGATATGAGCCGTCCTGTCCGGTGATGCCAGTGATTAAAGCGCGACGTTTAGTCATTTTCCAATAGTCTCCTTAATTTTTTGGGGGTTTATTGATTTTGCACCTTGGTCTTAGCCCGCCATTCTTCCAGCACATCCTGCACCGTCTGTTCAAACGGGATTTCCGGTTGCCAGCCGGTATCTTGCTGTAGCTTGATCGCGCTGCCATAGATAATTGGCACATCGGCGGGACGGTAGCGCTCCGGATCAATTTCGATGCGAATGTCCACGGTCGCCAAGGCGCGCAGTTGATCCACCAGGGATTGAATGGTACGGGGAACGCCGGAAGCGATGTTATAGACCTCTCCCGATGCTCCGTGGAGCAGGGCCAGATGATAGGCGCGCACCACATCCCGCACATCGGTGAAATCGCGGGCCGGTTCCAGATTGCCAACGCGCATCACCGGCTCCTGCTGTCCGGTCTCAATCTCGGCGACCTGACTGGCGAAGGCGGGCAGCACAAAGCGCGGCGATTGCCCCGGCCCAACATGGTTGAAGGGCCGCATCCGAATAACCGGCAGTCCAAAGCTGATGAAATATTGATAGCCCATCACATCTTGCGCCACTTTGCTGACGCTGTACGGATTCTCCGGGCAGAGGGGGTGATTTTCGGTGATGGGGAGATCGCTTGCGCCCGCACGCCCGTACTCCTCGCCGGAGCCGATGACGAGGGTGCGCGGTTTCAGGGCGAGGGCCAGGCAGGCTTCGAGCAAGTTGAGCTGTCCTCGGATGTTGTTGTCCAGAGTATCCCAGGGATCTTTGTAGGCAGTTGGGACGTGAGATTGCGCCGCCAGGTGGATAATATACTCTGGGCGATAGGTTTCCAGGACACGGAACGTGGCTTCCCGATCGCGCAAATCCAAACTCAATAATTGTTCGCGGCGCGCGTCACGAGGCGGGGGCGGCGCATCCGGATAAACGGTGCCGATAATCGTCCAATCCGTGTGGCGTAGCAGGTAATCGCGCAGGTGTGCCCCGACAAAGCCGGTGGCGCCGGTGATTAAAATGCACATTTGCGGCTCCTTACTCGATGAGGTTGTAATGGGCAATTCTTCATTTGCCCCCATTATACGGGGCTAGGGGGGAATGGCAAGCCATGCCGCTTGGTTTTAGCGCCAGGCGAACAGGGTGATCGCGCCGGCGTCGGTGAGGGGAAAGGCGGCTTCTGTGGCGAGCGGCAGCAGATAAAGGTCGCCGCGCTGGATGAAGACAACGGCCTGTCCATCGGGACTCCACTGCCAGGTCGGCGTCTCAATGCCCGGTTCGGCGTCCGGTGGATAGATGCAGCGCGCGTTAGAGCCGTCTCGGTCGCTGAGACATAGGCGGTAAGCGCTGCCGACGCTTTGATAGGGGACGACCGCCCGCCCGAACAGCATGGTTTCCCCATCAGGGTGGAAACTGGGATTGGCCCACATCCCCACTTCTGAGGCCACTTCGGCGCTGTATGCGCCATTGGCTGCCAGCAGCCAACTGTCGAAAACCGGGCTGTCCTCGGCGGCGGTGTTGTCGGCGCTTGGCCCGTGGATGACAGCGGCGATAAACTGCCCGGCGGGGTCCCAGGCAATGGTCGGATTCCACGCCCAACTGCTGCGCGTCTGGTAGGCCGAAAAGGTGACCAACACAACGTCCTGCGCCTTGCCTAAATCCACTACCCCCACGCTATCGGGCCGACTGTAGGCCAATGCTTCGCCGGTGGGATTCCAGGCGTAGCGCGTTCCCCACCAACCAAACCCACCGCCGGACGCCGGTTTCAGAATTTCACGTCGCGTGGTCAGCACATTGCGTTCATTGAGCGTCGCCGTCCATAGATCGTTTTGTCCTCGCCAGCCTGGCGCGCGCGCTGCCGGCTCGGCGGTTGTCCAGGCGATGCGGGCGGTTGTGAGGAGGCTGTCCGGCGCCCAATCGGCCCACAACACATCGTTCAGGGTCAAAGGGATGGGATTGGGATCGGCCTCGGCCGTGCGGATCAGCCATAAGGCGTTGATGTGCGCTGCGTCGGTGATGGCGCGGCTGAAGAGCAGCCGGTCGCCCTGCGGCGAGAGCGTGAAGACGCGCCCATCCAGGTCGCCCAGGGTGGTCAGGCGACGTGGCGCGCGATTGTTTTCGTACAAACTCCAGGCATCCTGGTGGCTCAGGTAGACTAACGTGCCGCTGATGGGAACCGTCTGCACGACAGGGCGCGTGCCGATGAGGAACATTTCATCGCGGGGCGCCTCGACCACCGTTTCTTCCACCAGGGCGCGTTCTACTTCACGCCCGTCTTCCTGGGTGATGCGGTAAGTGCGCTCCAGCAGCCCCACTTTGCCGGATTGAATCAGCCGCGATTCGCCGGCGGCCACGGTGGCATCGCGGATGGTTTGCCGCCCGAAGGGGAGGGTTTCGGTATAGACTTCAAGGTGTTGGAGTACCCGCGTCACGGTGACGGTCATCCCGGCGGTCAGGCGCGCGGTCTCCGGCGGGATCACGTAATCGAGGGGATTGAGTGCAAGCCCGGCTTCCCCAAGGATGTCACGCACTGTCTCCGCAGTCGTTTCGAGTCGTTGCTGTTGCCCATCGGCTACCAGGGTAACATAGCGGGTTGGCGCCGGCAGTTCTCCGGTGCAGCCGGCCGCGCCCAGCAGCAAAAGCAGGTACAGGGTACACAGTAGCAGCCAATAGCGCCGGTGGTTCATAAAAAGGCTCACGGTTTGTACGAAGAACTGCCCCATTGAAAGGCATAGGCATCGGCAAGCCCTTCTGACACATCCCAGAAACCCAGCGTGCTGGCGACGCCGAGGTAGCGTGGGGCATTTTCTTGATCCCGATAGAGAAAGGCGGCGCCGTCGTTGAGCCAGAGCGCGGAACCTTCCGCTTCGGGGAGCAGGGCGATGGCGTGGATTTGCTCATCGGGGCCTAGGAAATAAAGTCCCGGCGCCGGACCGGTGCAATTCGCGCCGCAGCCACGGTGCAAAAAGGCGACCCAACCGTCGGGTAAGACCTGTGGGGAGGTGGGGTGCAGCGGCCACGACTCACTGCGGCAGATCTGGTAGGTGTATTGGATGGGAAAGTTGGCGTCGCCGGGTTCAATACGCAGCAGGCAACCTTCTTCTTCAGAGTCTCTGGACAGCCAGACGACATTGTGTTCAAAGATTGCTTCCACCCGGCATGTCGCGCATTCAATGTCGTTGAGGACCCATAATTCGCCGGTTTCGAGATTCATAAGCGCATATTGCCTTCCCGGAGCTTCCGCCGTGTGTAGCAACAAGTGCCGGTTGTTATCGGAGAGGGTTTGCGGATGCCAGATTGGCCCTTCCTGGTCCGGCGGGCGGAGCAGTTGGGGCGGCGCCCCCTCAAAGCTCGTCTGCCATAATCCGTTCCCATCGGCGTAGATGACCAAGCTGCTGTCGGCCGACAGGATGAAATCGCTACAAGGTTGTTGGGGCGTGCTTTCACACACCCCCAGTTCGATTTGTCGGCGGCGAGGGTTTGTCAGATCGAGAGCCAACAGGGTGGCGTGGGTATCGGCAGCCGGTCGGTAAACCGCTTCTCCCTGGGGGCGTTTCCCCACGGTTGGTCGAACCCCCCAGGCCGCATACACCAGATACTTTCCGTCGGCGGTGACATCAAAGTAGGGCCGCCCTTCATTGAGCAGCCGTCCCGTTGTGGGGAGGAAAGTGTGCTGCCATTTGACGCGATCGAAGATGTAGAATTTGCCCATCGCAGTCGCATAGATCAGGGTGCCCTGGTCGGCAGTGATGCGATAGTCCAAAACGCTGTCGGTAAGCCCTTCCTTAACGCTGGGAACGCTGGTGATTTTGCTGCCTTCGGTCAGCCAGACCCACAATTGTCCCTCGCGCAGGAAATATAAATCGGTGGGCAAGGTGGGCCAACCGTTAGGTCTGACCGGCGTGGCGGGCAACACCAGGCCGGGCGGCAATGTGGGGGAGGGGGGGAGTGTGGGCGTGGGCGTGGGCGTGCGCGTGGGCGTGGGCGTGGGCGTGGGCGAAGGCGTGAGTGTGGGCGTGGGCGTGGGCAGGATGGGGGTGCGGGTGGGCGTGGGGGTCGGCGTGGGATTGATGAATTCACAGCCGCTCAACAGCGCCAAGGTCAGCATAAGGACAAGCAGTCCCACGGTAAGAAGCAGGACTTGGGGTGGGGTGGAGAGGTTTTTCCAACGCCTAATTCCTGATTTCCATTCTCTGTTTTCGCCAGGAGTGTTGTTGTAGTTCATCGCGTTATCTCGAATTGCGTGTGTGCAAAGGCTTCAGCATCGGCGCGGTTGCCAATCTCTCCGGCGGCCTGCGCTTCTTGCAAAGCTGCCAGAACTTGTCCGATGCGTGGCCCTTCTGCCAGGCCCATCGCCAGCAAATCGTGACCGGTGAGCAGGGGAACGGGTTTGATGATTTCGTCCGGCCTTTCGAAATAACTGCTCAATAAAGTCGCCGCATGGCTCAGGAGGAGCCGCCAATAAGGTTGCTCAAGTTTGCGTCCCCACACGGCCAGCGCGTCGGCCAGAGCCAGCAGCACGACAGCTACGCCAGCGTCCTCCGTGTCGCGGTAGAAGCGATAGGTGGCCCGGCGGGTGAGGGGCGCTTTTACCATCCCAATCAGACGCATGTGAGCTGCCACCAACGTTTGAATGGCCTGCGTAGATTTCTTGGGAAAATGGAGCGTTTCCAGGCGCTGCGCGGTTTGTTCGGCGCCGATTTCAGGGTGACGGTAGAAGTGCCGCTGCCCCTGGGCGTCCACGGTGCCGGTATCGGCCTTGCCGATGTCGTGGAAAAGCGCGCCCCATTTAAGCGCATCTCCCCATGTCATTTCGGCGTTAATCGGCGTGTCGAGGTAGGCGCAGAGCGCGTGTTGAAACGGCATCAGGGTTTCGGCCAGCAGCGTCCAGGCCCAGCGGGGAACCGGCACGCGCGCATCCGTATCGGCGGTGCGCGTTTCGCCCACCCGCATCGCTTGCAACCCTTCTACTGCGGCAAGCGCCGCCAGGGTGTGCGTCCAGGCATCCGCGTAATAGTGGGGGTGAGTTTGTTTAACCATATCCAGACATTGGACTTCAGGCAAGATGGGGGATAGCAACCCCAATTCGGACAGCAGTTGGATGCCGGAAGCCGCGCCCGCTTTGTGCAAAATGTGCGCCAGCTCGGCGCGGATACGCTCCGGCGCGACGGCGCTAATGGCGTCGCTTTGCGCGCAGATGGCCTGGCGCGTGGCGTCGTCCAGGCAGAAGCCCAGTTCGTTGGCCTGCCGCGCCGCGCGGAGCAGGCGCGCGGGGTCGTGGGTGAACGTCTGATCGCCGGTGGCGCGGATGACGCGCTGCGTCAGGTCTTGACTGCCGCCCAGGGGATCGATCAGTTGTCCCTCTAAGGTCAGCGCCATCGCATTGATGGTGAAATCCCGCAGCGCCAGGTCTTCTGCGAGCGTTTTGCCGCGCAGCCCGGCGAAATCCAGGGAGACAATACGCTGTGTGTGAGGATCCGTGATGACGACGCGCCCTGTATCGCGCTCTACATCCAGCGGATAGTAGGCGGCTTCGAGGACGTCGGCCACCTGCCGCGCCAGCGCCAGGGCATGGTCGCTCACCGCAAAATCCCAATCGTGCAGTGGTCGTCCCAGAAGCAGGTCGCGCACGGCGCCGCCGACGAGCCATACCTGGGAGGTCGGCAGGAGTCGCGCGAGGGGGCGCAAGGGCCATTCGGGCAGGGGGAGATGGGGGGGATGAGGTGTTACCCAGGCCAGATGCAGCCGTTCTTTGGGACGGGCTACCCGCCCGGCATGGCGCGCATCCTCCAGCGTAACACCAACGCTGGCGATTTCGTTGTTTTCGGCCAGAGCGATCCAACGCCCGGCATAGAGGCTCAGGTCAGCCATCGTGGCGTCTCCCCCTGTATAAACTATGCGGCGCGCTGTGAGGCGCGCCGCACCAATGACGGATTGCGTCGTGAGACTAGACGCGCGTGCTGTAGGCGCCGGTGCGTGTGTCTACCCGGATCACGTCGCCGACGTTGATGAAAAGGGGCACCTGCACCTTCAACCCGGTGGCGCATGTCACCGTCTTGCTGGCGCCGGTGGCCGTATCGCCGGCAACCGCAACTTCAGATTCGACGACTTCCAGTTCGACGCTGCTGGGCAATTCGATGTCGAGAACTTCCGCCCCATAAGTGCGCAGGTCGAGTTCCATCCCTTCCTTCAAATAACCGCCCCGGTTGCTGACAATCCCTTCACTGACGGCAAGTTGGTCGTAATTCTGCGCATCCATAAAGTAATAGTTTTCGCCATCTTCATATAGATACTGCACTGAACGACGCTCGACGTCCGCTTCTTCAAAGCGGTCGTTGTTCAAGAAATTTTTGGGAATAGTCGCGCCGGTGCGCATGTTGCGAATTTTGGTGCGGATAATCGCGTTGCCGCGCCCCGGTTTGTAGTGTTGATATTCGATGACTTCGTACAATTCTCCATCCAGGAGAAAGGAAGTTCCCTTCCGTAACTCATTAGCATCCAGCATAGCTTCCTCCGATAGGTCTGAACATTTTCCAACCCGACATTATACCTGTGGTAAGTGTTGCGTCAAGGCGTCGCATTCTTCCACGCAAAATTACCGGGTTTCCAAAACACCCTTCGCAATCTCCGGCGCTTTCTTAAACAGCCCCCACAGCACCGGCAGCGTCCCCAAATTGATGACGGCCAATCCCCAAAAGACCGCCGTGAACCCCACATTGTCGCTCAACGCGGTCGCCAGGCCGTCGCTGACGGCGCTCCCCAGGTTGGAAATGCCCATCATGATGGCGAACATTGAGGCGGCGATGCGCGCGTCGGCAATGTCCATCGCCAGCGCGAAGAACAGCGTCTCCTGGAACGCCCACACGACGCCCCACAGCAGGCCAAGCCACAACACGCCCCTCGCGCCCGTCGCCAGCCCGAAGAGCGCCGCCGCGATGGAGATGCCGCCCGCCGCCGCGTAGGCGCTGCGCTTGCGGCCCACCCGGTCAACGAGCGCGCCGCCGACCAGCGCGCCCACCACGGCCCCCAATCCGCGCAGCGCGCCGTACTGTCCAATGAGGCCCTCCGTTGCGCCGAACTGCATCCGCATGAAGTACGTCACCAGCCCATCCGTGCCGAAGGAGCCGATGGAGTAGACGACGGCATACGCGGCAAACAGCAGAAAGCGCGGCTGCCCCAGCACCTTGAACGCGCCCCATTGGAAGCGGGCGCGCGCGTCGCGCTCCGTCGGCTCCCGAAAGCGCGCCACCCAGGCCAGCGGCAGCAGCATACTCAGCCCGATGATGGGGAAGACGACGCGGTAGCCCGCGCGCTGCACCAGCATCCCGAAGACGAGCGAGAGCAGGATGAAAGCGGCGGCGCGCCCGCTCACCATCACCCCTTGCACCAGCCCCTGCTCCTCGCGCGGCGTCGTATCAATTGCCAGCCCGTCCGCGGTCGAATCAAATAGCGTCACGCTGAACGAGCCGAGTGTGACAAGGCCCGCAAACAGCATGAAGTGCGCGTCGGGCATAGCGAAGGTCGCCGCGCCGAAGCTCACTGCTGCCAGCACCAGACCGAGCAGGATGTAGGGTTTGCGATGGCCCATCCCAAACAGGGCGACGCGGTCGCTGAGCATCCCGATGAAAATTTTGAGGATAAAAGGGACTTGCAGGACGAACGTCAGTGCGCCGATGGCGTCGGCGTTGACGCCGATGCTGTCCAGGTACGGCTTCTGGAAGTTGTGAAAGTACGCCAGACCGATGCCCTGAACGATGTAAAGGGCGGCGAACATAGTTAAACGAAAACGACGGGAAGGATGAATGGTCATAGCAATTCTCCAGTGTTGATGAGTGATGGGATATAGCTCGTTTTTCTATTAGAAGTCAATTGAGAGACTTTTTATCGCGGCCGGGGGCGCGGCGATGGCGGGCGGGCGGCGGCTGTCATCGCCGCCCCCTCCATCTGCTCGCGCAATTCAGCGATGAATTGCGCCGGGGTGCCCCAGTAGATGTTGATGTCCGCTTCCTGAAAATACTGCTGTAAGAAGGTTTGGACTGCCTTAGTTTCGGCTTCGCCGGCGCCCTCCATTTCTAACTGGACGCCCACGTGCTTGAGCTTGCGCCGCCGGTCGCGCGTCGCCACCAGGCCGCGCAGGACGACGCGGAACTCCCAGTCGTCGAGGCTGAAGCCAACGAACAGCAGCGCGTTGTCGGTCAGCGAGGCCCAGATGCGGTTGGGGATGCGCGTCATCTGCGCCGAGATGCGCACCAGGTAATCCAGGTAGTGGTCTTCGGTCACGACCAGCGAGTTGAGTTCTTCGTCGCTGCCGAACAGGTGGTAGACCATCGGCTGCTCCGGCGTCGGCTCGTATTCGGGATCGTCTTCGAAGCGTGAAGGCCAGTCGTCCAGCCATTCGTTCCACCGGCACAGCTCGCGGTCGGGCTGCTTGTCGGCGGCTTTCAACGCTTCGGTCATGAAACTGTCCGGGTTGGTGGTCAGATAGATGGGCAGATTCAGGCTCGCCAGCACGCGGTGGATTTCGTTGGGGTTAGCCGCCGTTAACGTCTGCCAGCCCACTGTTTCGATCAATTGGGTCAGGGTGGCGACTTTCTTGCGCGGCCGCAGATCTTCCGGCAGGCGCGCGAGCAGCTCGTCATTAAGGATAAAGAGCAACTCTTCGCGCGGTGCGTCTTCGCCGGAGAAGCTGGCTATGTAACGCGCAATACGCGGCAGGCTGTCCCGGTCAGGGAAGGGGTAGCCGTGTTCTTGCGCCCACCAGCCGGCAATCTCGACCGGGGTGGGCAGCCACTCCCCGTGGA
>JAKQHY010000042.1 GCA_029555965.1 Chloroflexota bacterium
AGCGCACGATCACTTTAAGGTGCGCCAATAAATCAAGCACCTCTCTGTCGGCGGCCAGTTGCGTTGCATCGGTCTGACGGGCCAGGTACGTGCGCGCCTTGTCCAGGTCAAGATCGTCCAGGGTCACATTCAGGACAGGCAATTGATCGAAACTCAACAACCCACTTTCTTGAAGCATCGCAAGGAGTTCGACCTGCGTAGCAACGCGCGTCGAGGCGCCAATGCGGACGTAGATGCGCTCATTCGCCTGGTAAGGTTTTTGTCTCCCCCGCTCTACCTGGATTACGGCAATCGTTGCCCCGTCCAGGTCAATCGTCTCGATGTGGGGGCGCAGATGTGGTACACAATTATTGCGCGCCACGTTGAGCACAAACTCTGTGTTCTGCTCGCTGAACCTGACCCCGCGGATTTCACCCTGGTCGCCGACGCCCACCAGCAGCCAACCGCCGTCGGTGTTGGCAAAGGCGACCATCTCTTTAGCCAGGTCAGCGGGCGTCGGCAGGCTCTCCTTGAATTCGACCGTATTACCCTCACCCTGAGCAATGAGTTGGCGTACTTGGTCCGCGTCCATCTAATTTACCCTTACATTCTTTCCAATGAATCAGGCTTCACTTCCCCCCCCGCTTGCTCTTCCAGGGTTTCACCTGCACCATCGTTACCCGCGCCACGTCATCATCCACAAACACCGCCTGCTCCGTGCGGGCGATCTTGTTAAGATAGACTTGCCAGACGGCACAAACTAGGGTGCTTCGTCAATCAAGAGCTATACCTTGCACATTCCGGCGTCCAGACCCAACTCTTCGCGCCGTTTCTATTGTATGGACAATCCGGTGAATGTAAAACTCCGCGCCATACTTCTTCAATAGCACAGAAAGCCTGAATCCTCTGCAAAATCAAGAAGAGCCTCACTCTGAAGATTTGCTGTGGGAATTTTGTCTAGGGTAAGCGTTCCAGTGTCTGTTGCGTAACCAACATAGAGGATTTCATCCCCTCCACCTGGACTTCTTGCAGTGCGCCGCGCTGCAAAAGCGCATCAATGGCCGTGCTCACTTCCTGATTGCTCCACTTGAGAACGTGGAAGACCTTACCGATCATCGTCCGGTCACTGCATACCACATTGTCCACGTACTTCTGGATCAACGTCTGCTGCGACTGGGAGCGGCTAAGGGCATGGGCGCGTTCCGGCAGTTCGGGGAAATGCCGAGGCAAAATCTCGTAAATGAACGCATAATGCCACGCGCCTACCTCCGCCACGCCGACGGGGATCACCTTCAGGCCGACCTGCAAATCCAGCAGCGCGCGCTCGAAGCGGGCCTTGGCGTTGTCGGCGCTCATCCGCGCCTCCTTGCGCAGCCGCACCGTGTCGAGCGGGCCGTTCTCCAGCAGCGCTTCGTAGATGTCTTTGGCCTCCGCCGTGATTTGACCGCTGCGATATTCATCCAAATAATCCGTCAGCTCACCGAAATTTTCACTGGCAGCATACACAAAAGGCAGCAACTCCAGCGACACCAAC
>JAKQHY010000058.1 GCA_029555965.1 Chloroflexota bacterium
GAATCCTCCCCCGCCCCCCCTCTCCCCCTCCCCCCCTCCCCCCGTCTACCGTCTACCGTCTACCGTCTACCGTCTCCTCCTCCTCTGGCTCGCCCTCGGTACGCTGCTTACCGGGCCGCACTACCTGAGCTATTTCAACGAGTTGGTGGGGAAGGCGAACGGCTGGCGGTATCTGGCGGATTCCAACACGGATTGGGGGCAGGGCTACAAGGCGCTGGCCGATTTCCAGGCGGCGCACGGCATTGAGACCGTCAATCTGGCGGGCTTCGTCTTCTACGACCCGGCGGCTTACGGCGTGGATTACACCGCGCTCACGCCGCTGCCCATCACCACAACGCCCGCCGTTTTCCCCGCCCGCTTCGCGCCGCCGCCGGGCGATTACGTCATCAGTGTGTCGGCGCTGGATGGCATCCCGCTGGCCGACCCGGAAATGTACGATTGGTTCCGTTGGCGCGCGCCGGACGCGGTCATCGCCCACGCGCTGCACTATTATCACATCACGCCGGCCGAGACCGAGGTGGCCTGGGTGGCGCAGTGCGTCACGCCGACCGCGCCCCTGGACGCAGCAGAAATGGCGGCGGGCTTCGGGCGAGACAATCTGCGGCAGATCACTTTTGACTGCACCCAGGCCGGGATCATTCCCGGCGCGGGGGCCGAAGCCGGCGTCTATGTCCTGCACGGCGCGTTGCTGGAAGACACGCGCGCGGCGCGCTTACATTACGCCGCGCCGTCCATCCGCGATACGTTCGTCGGCCAGAATTTGGCCGCCGCGCGCCTCAGCTACCGCCAGCGCGCCTATCGCCAGAGTCCGGCCTTTGCGCTGTACCGCCGCGCGCCCGGCGATTTCGCTCTGCCGGATAGCCCAGCCTGGGTCGCGCCGGCAGGGGCAACGCTCGATGAGGTGATGCAGCAGCCGGCGCAGTGGGGCGCGCTGACGCTGGAAGGGCCGCTGCGCTTTCTCGGCGTGGACGTTCAGGCGGCAGGCGGCAGCCTAGAAGTGCAGACATGGTGGCAAGTCATCGGCGATCCGGCGGGCAGGCCGCTTTCCATCATGGCGCACCTCCTGGCCGCCGATGGCGCGATGCTGGCCGGCGCCGATGGCCTGGGCGTCCCGCCAGAAATCTGGCAGGAGGGCGACATCTTGATCCAACGGCATCATTTCGATGTACCCACGACATCCGCCGAAACTGCCTACATCCTGCGCACCGGCGTTTATTGGCTAGATGATGGCGCGCGCTGGCACATCCACACCCCATCCGGCGGCGCCGATGCCCTCTTTGTCCCCCTGTCTCAAACGCAACCCTAATCTCATAGGACTTACGCAAGGATGGTTCTTTTGCACCGCAGAGCACGCCGAGGCCGCTGAAACCCTACAAAAATCTCTGCGAACTTTGCGCGCTCTGCGGTAAAATTCCATCTTTTTGCATAGCCTTGTCTCAATCCGTTCAGCTAAAGCCCCCAACCTCGCAACCAATGGTATAATTCCGGTGACTGGAGACTGGCAACCAGTTTCCAGTTTCCGATTACCCGTTTCTGGTGAGGCTCTATTGCGTGTCATAAAGTCGGATCAATATATCGTGGTGGGGTTGATACTGCTGATCTTCGCCCTGCTCACAGCAGGCGCGCCCTACCTCTCATTGACAGCGGATGAACCCACGTACATCGCCTGCGGTTACGCTTTCTTGAAAACAGGGACGGCTTCCTTCCCGCTGTTGGCGCAGCGCTATTACCCCCCCTTGTTGATCGGCCTGGAAGCCGTGGGGCTGTACCTCAGCCATCCTGATATCCCGATTCAGCAGCTCGCAGGCTGGCCCAACAACCACGATGCTTTTACCCGCGCGTTGCTCCCTTACATGGAATCCCTGGAGCGCACCGCCCTGCTCGCCCGGCTGCCGACGATCTGGCTGACGACGCTGCTGGGCGCGCTGCTCTGGCGGTGGGGGAAAGCCTTGTGGGGGACGACCGCCGGATTGCTCGCGCTGGCGATCCTGGCCTTCGACCCCACCCTCCTGGCGCACGGGCGATTGGCGACCAGCGACGCAGGGGTCACCGCCATTGGCGCCGCCGCGCTCTATGCCGCCTGGCGCTGGCGGCAACGGCCCACGGGACGCGCGGCGTTGCTCGCCGGCCTGCTGCTCGGCCTAACCTTGCTCGCCAAATCATCCGGTCCGCTCTGGGTCGCCAGCACCGTGCTGATGATGCTCAGCGCGCTGCGGCCCGCCCACCACAATCAATGGGAACTGCCGCGCCTGGGACACATCCTGGCCGCCAGCAGCCTGAGCCTGCTCATCCTCTGGGCCGGTTATGGCTTCACCGTGGGGAAAGTCACCGGCATCCCCCTGCCGCTGCCGGCCCCTTCCTATTGGGAAAATACGGTCGGCCTCACCGATTATAACGATGCCTACTTTGCCCTCGATCAACGCCAAAACACGCGCTGGTGGTGGTACTTCCCGCTGGCTTTCATGCTCAAAAACCCGCTGCCGCTGCTCCTGGGACTCGCGCTGGGGCTGTTCGCGCTCTTGCGCCGCCGGGCAAACCACCGCCCCCTGTGGCTCCTAGGAATCTTCCCGACGCTCTACACCGCTGCCGCCATCACGCAGGGGTTGAACCTGGGATACCGCCATATGCTGCCCATCCATCCCTTCCTGCACCTGCTCATTGCGGGAGGGGTGACACAGGCATGGCGCGCCTGGCAGGCCCCGGCCCTGCTCAAAAAAGCGCTGCCTGTGATTTTGAGTCTGTGGTACAGCCTGGGGACACTGGCCGTCTGGCCTTACGAAATCAGCTACTTCAACGAACTGACCGGCGGGCCGGAACATGCCTACCATTATCTGGCAGACTCCAATCTGGAATGGGGGCAGACCCAGAAGGCGTTGACGAACTACGTGCAGGAACATCCCACCGTCCACAGCGACGCGCCAGAGGCCAAATTTCACCCGGAGGCCGGGTGCTATATCGTCAACGCCTCCTATCTCCAAGGCATCGGCCTGGTTGACCCGGACAGCTACGCCTGGTTTCGCTATTGGGACCCCACCGCGACCTTTAAGCGCAGCCTGCTCATCTACGATGTGCCGGCCTTCACCCCGGCATGGATTGCGCAGTGCGGCGCGCCGGATGCGCCGCTGGACGCGGCCGCCATTGCCGCGGGGACGGGCTGCGCGGACCTGCGCAACGTTAGCTTTGATTGCACGCGCGCCTGGCTCTACCCCGGCGGCGCGACCCAACCGGGCCTGTATGCACTCGATACCGATCTGTTGGCCGCGCGAGAAACCCATCTCCTCTCGCTCTTGCCGGACGCTCCGCACCCGCAAGACCCGTTCATCCAGCGCCAGCTCACCCGTGCGCGACTCTCCTTCGAGCAACACCCCCCTCAGCCCGCCTTTGTGCTTTACGAGATGACAGATGCCCGCGTTTCCCCGACAACCACTGCCCCCGTCTACGCCGCGCCGGTAGAGAGTGTTCCGGCCACGCTGGACAAGACGCTGCCCTTGAACGCGCCCCTCGCGCTGGATGGCCCGCTCGCCTTCCTGGGCATCGCCAGCTATCAAGATGAAGCCGCCTGGGAGGTCGAGACGTGGTGGCGCGTGACACAAGGGCCGATCACCCGCCCGCTCTCCATCATGGCGCATCTCATCACGGCGGACGGCGCGGCGTTAGGCGCCGATGATGGGCTGAACGTGTGGCCCCTGACACTGGCAGTCGGCGATGTGTTTGTGCAGCGTCACCGCTTCACACCGGCACCGGATCAAACCGACGTATGGCTCCGCACCGGCGTTTATTGGTTGGATACCCAAGAACGTTGGAAAATTCTATGGGAGGATATGGTGAGCGCCCCTGACGACGTTCTCCTGCTACCCATTCACGTTGATCAGGAGAAAAAATAATACACTACGCTGAGGACCTATGGTAAATCACAAAACATGGATCAACAAACGCGCGCTCTACATAGGAAGCCTTCTCATATTCGTGTGGGTTTTGTGGCAAATCAGTGCCGCAACTCCCCCGCACCCCTCCACGGCGGCGGCCCAGGCAGAGGCATTCCCCCAAGGCCGAATTCACTATTACCTCGGCAATGACCCCACCCAATGGCGTCACGATATCCCTTTGGAGATGCCATCCGGTGCGCTTGAGATGCTGCGCCCAACTGCGCCCCTCACGCCGACCCTGCTGTATGCCACTTACCTCGGCGGCAGTCAGTGGGATGAAAGCTGGGCCATTGCCCTGGACGAAGCCGGGAACACCTACATCACCGGCGTAACGCAATCGGCGGACTTCTTCTACACGTCGCCCGTCGCTCCCTCCACAGAGACGAATGTCTTTGCAATCAAACTGGCCCCCAACGGTCAGGTAGTATACATCACCCTCTTTGGCGGCACAGAAGGAGAAGAAGGCAACGCGATTGCCGTGGATAGCCTGGGGAATGCCTACATCGCAGGGCGCACTGTCTCCGCCGATTTCCCGACGCTGAACGCCTGGCAGCCCAAATTTGCCGGGTTTGAAGATGTCTACGTGGTCAAACTGGGACCGGAAGGCCAGCTTGTCTACGCGACCTACCTCGGCGGGACCCACGCTGAGGAGGCCAATGCGGTTTTTGCCGATTCGGTCGGCAACCTGTATGTTGGAGGAGAAGTCTATTCAGACGACTTCCCGCTGATGACCCCCTGGAGCACCGGGACGTATGGGCCAAACGAAGAGGATTGCTTTATATCTATTTTTGATGCTAACGGGCAACTGATTTACTCGACCTACGTGAGTTCACCGTATCGCGATCAGGTGTTCCGCCTCACCGTGGATAAAGACGGTTATGTCTATGGCGCGGGAATGACCTCGTCGCCTTCCTATCCCACCGTCAACCCGCTACAAAGCCAATATGGCGGGGGATGGGATGATTGTATCGTCTTCAAGCTAGATCCGTGGAACAATCAGATGCTTTACTCCACCTTCTTGGGCGGAACGGATCGTGATGAGTGTTGGGGGATTCAAGTAGATGACGAGGGCTTCGCCTATGTGGCCGGCGCGACCACCTCTGCCGACTTTCCACTCGTCAATCCAATCCAGAGTCAATATTATCGGGGAAATTATGACATCTTCATTGCCAAAATCTCGCCGGTGGGCAACCAACTCCTCTACTCCACCTACTTCGGCGGCAACGGGCGCGACTGGGTCTGGGATTTGAGGTTGGACAGCGCCAACCACCTCTACATCACCGGCGAAACTGAGTCCACCAATTTCCCCTATCTCAACGCGCTACAATCCTATTTGAACGGCCCACGCGATGCCTTTCTCCTCACATTGACTTCAGAAGGCGTCTTGCAATACGCCTCAACGCTGGGCGGCGCGCAATCTGAACGGGGATGGGGGCTCGCCGTGGACAATCAGTGGCGTGTTAATCTCACTGGCGGCACCGACTCCATAGACCTCCCCCTCGTAAACCCACAACAAACGCAGCTTGCCGGAGACACGGATGCATTTGTTGCTCGCTTTGGGCTGATTCCCACCTTCACCCCCACCCCCACGTCTACGCCCACGCCCACGCCTACGCCCACCCCCACCCCCACCCCCTACGCCGCCGCCGAGATCGGGCCGGAAGGCGGCGCCGTCTGGCTCAGCTACCCGCAACACTTGACCATGCTCGTCGTCCCGGAAAATAGCCTCGACCGGCAAGGCGTCTTCACCCTCACCTACGCCAAGCGCACGGAGATGCAAGGCACACGGTACGGCGTCAACCGCCCTTTGTACGGCATCAACCACTTCTTCACCTTCACCGCCAACGTGCCCGGCAGCACCCTCTGGCAGCCGCCGCGCTTCACCCATCCGCTGCACCTTTACCTCAGCTACGACAACGGCGTCGTCCCCGAAGATACCTTGCAACTGTACCGCATGACGCAGACCGGCTGGACGACCACCGCCATCACCCTTCATCAACACCTGCCCGGCTACATCGTCGCCGACGTCCACCACACCGGGCTGTATGGCCTGATGGGCTGGTCCTACACGCTCTACCTGCCCATCACCTTACGCACTGCTACTCCCTAAAAAGCAAACGGCATTTTTTGCGGCGGCGCTGTGCGCCGCCGCAAAAAATATCCCCACCAAATAGAGCCGATCTCGGCCTTAATCTGCTCAATCTGCTGACAAAAAACTACGGATACGCCCTTAGCACCAACGGAAGATACACATTCACCCGCCGCCCCACGTACACCGTTTCCTGCGCCACATTGTTGCCCGGCGCGCTATCCCAGATCGGCGCAGCTATCGTCGCCACGTTGATCAGTGTGCCGCTGTACGTCGCGCTTGTCGTCACCACCAGCGGCAACGCGAACTGCATAGACGACGGCGCCAGCGTCCACGCGCAGGTGATGACGCCCGTTGTCGTGACGCCCTGGCACGCGGGCGGCAGTTGCCACGCCGCCACCGCCTGAATCGGCGCGAAGGTGTCCGTCAGCGTGACGGCTAACGCCCGCGTGATGTCCTCCGATTTCGTCACCAGCAGCGTATAGTGAATCGCCGCGCCGCCCTCCACCGAGGTCTCGTCCGCCCACTTGTCCACGGCCACGTCGTAGAAGGGCAGCGTCTGCGAGACCACCCACGTCACATCCACCGCCTGCGCCGCGCGAGTTTCGTCAGCCTGCGATGTTGCCGCCAACTGCGCCGTGTCCGTCATCCCGTTGGTCGCGTCCGCCGGGACGGCCACGCGCACCTGCACCGTCGCGCTCGTCTGCGCCCGCAACGTCAAGGCCGTCGGCCCCACCAACGTCGCCCACCCGCTGTCATTTTCCAGCGTGAGATCGTAGGTGTCCGTCTGCGTCCCCGTATTGAGCAGCAGGTGCGTGTGTGTGACCGTCTCGCCCGGCTCGGCAGGCAGTGTGGAAAGCACGGGCAGCAGCCACACGCTGAACGACATCGTCGCCGTCGCGTCCGCGCCGATGTCGTAGCCCGCG
>JAKQHY010000068.1 GCA_029555965.1 Chloroflexota bacterium
TTATATTCCCGGCTTGAAAGATGATCAGGGTCTGCTCTTTGGTCTCTTCAGCCTGCAACTGCACGACGATCTGCTGCACGCCGGCTCGGCGGTCTGGGCGGCGTTGGCGGCCATGCGTTCGACCTGGGCCTCGCGTTTCTACTTTCAATTGTTTGGGCTGGTTTATTTTTTTGATGGGATCGTCGGCTTACTCTTTGGCGAAGCCTATCTGGATCTGGGTATCTTGCGTTATGGCCCACAAGCCTATCCCTGGGCGCACAAAATCGGCGCCAACATTCCTCATATTCTCATCGGCGGCATTGCCATTTTGATCGGCTTTGTGCTGAGCCGTCGCTACCGGGAAACCCGTTATGCCTAAAGCCAGACGCGGCCTGCACCGCCTGTGGCGCATTATGCGCATCCCGCTGCTCATCATTGCTGTCATTCTCATTGCGCCCCTCCTTTTTATCGGCTTTGTCTGCGGCCCGTTCAGTGCCGTAAACGCGCCGGCTCCTGTGCGCGAGCCTGCTGTGGTAGCGGCATGGGATGGGCGCAGCGAACATCTACGCCCAGAAGACCAGACCTATCTCACCTTTCCCGAATGGTATATTGTCTTTAGCGCCGATGAATATGCCGCCCATGTGGCCGAAAACTCACCCAGTTCGTTTCCTTTCTTTGCCTCGGTCTGGCAATATTGGAAAGGCTATGCCGGCGTCTGTGCGATAACGAAGAACAACTATGAATTTAACGGCGGCTATCACCTTATGCTCTATGTCATCGGTGCGAGCTTTACGGTGGAAAATGGCATCAAGGGGCTCTATGAGGGTACGATTGGCCGGCTAACCGAGTGGATTAGCAGCGATGAACTGACGCCAGAGGATGCCCTGGTGCGCCAGTATGCCAAAGAGTACGGTGATTTTATTCACGCCATCCCCTGGTTTGACTTTCCCTATCTGGAAAAGCTGCAAACACTCTGGACGACAACCGGCTGGTGGGGTCCTAATCCGATACGCAAATGGGAACGCAAGTTGGCGCTGAGCACCGAGTTTCTCATCAAGGCGGCCTATGGCGCGCTCATCGGCTGGGGACGGAGGTAACTTACGGCGCTGTGGATATGGAAATTTATGCCGTCGCCGAAGGAGTAAGTGACGAAATCCTGGCGGCGCTGCCGGAGGTGCATCTGGTGGAACAGATAGATGACGAGCGCGCCCTGATCACGATTCCCCATTACCAACCCTTTACCGACCTTGTCCCCCAACTGGCAAAACGTGGGGTGCGCTTTGTCGAATTTGCCGGCAACGACCATGTCATGTTGACGGCCTTTGCCCCGCGCGATTGGCGCTACAATCTGCTCGATGCCGAGTTGATGTTTGCAATGGAGGTCTTGATCGACCCCATGCGCCAGCGGCTTGGGTTGAACATCCCTGTCACCGCGTTACACAGTGTGTTGGCAGAGATGGAACAGCAAGGCGTTACCGTTGAACATATTTACGACTACTAATCACGTAATGGCTCAGGTGCGTGGCACTGCCTCGGAACAGATTGTTGACCCAACCGATCTGTAGCCAGTGCCACGCACCTACGCTGTGGGCGCTCACG
>JAKQHY010000070.1 GCA_029555965.1 Chloroflexota bacterium
CGCAGCGGCAAGGCCATCACCCGCATCGTCACGCCGCACTTCAACATCACGCCCGGCGGCCCGACGGAGTCCGAGCCGGAGCGTGTGTTCGATACGTGCAAGGAGAAGTACCACGCCACGTTCTGTATGCCGCACCAGGCCATCACCGACGCGCTGACCGACCGGATGACCAAAACGATCCGCGACCTGGACAAGTACACGGCGCTCATCCGCGCGCGCGGCATGATCCCCGGCCTCTCCACGCACATGCCGGAAAGCGTCATCTACGCCGACAAAATGGAAGCTGACGTCGAAACCTACATCCAGATTTACAACGCCGCCGGATTTTTGATGCAGGTGGAAGTGGATTGGGTGCAGCGCATCATCCAGAACGCCAAAAAGCCTGTGATGACGATCAAGCCGCTGGCCGCCGGCCGGCTCATGCCCATCGTCGGCCTGGCCTTCGTGTGGAACACCATCCGCGACTGCGACATGGTCACGATTGGCACCACCACGCCCGACGAAGCGCGCGAATCCATCGAGCTTTCCCTGGATTTGCTCGCCCGGCGGATGCCGCAGATCGAATTGCAGAAGACGCGCAGCAAGAGTTCGTTGGATTAGCCATAAGAGGCAAGATACAAGAAGCAGGGTGTTTTATCTTGCATCTTGCATCCTGCTTCCTTATCAGGCCAGGAGGGGAACGATGAGTCTGATCATTCCGCAAGCGACGTTTTTTCTGTTCGGCGCGGGAGCGCGGCGCAAGCTGCTCTATCGCGCCGGGCGACTGCTGGATGCGCTGACCGGCGAAGTGTTGTTCGCGCAAGAAGCAACGCAGGAAGTCGTGGACGCGCCAGCCTACACGGTGCGTTTCACTACCTCCGATGAAAAGCCCGCGGTCATCCGCGAGGACGAGAGAGGCGTCTGGCTAGATTATGACGGCGAGACGCACTGCCTCACGGCAGCGCCCGTCCATCTGCCGATGTTTGAAGGCCACCCTTACGCTCAAACACTGCGCGTGCTCCATCACGAAATCCTGGTCAACGTGATGCCCCACGGACCGGTACCGAACTTTCTGGTCTATCCCAAGCCCTGGCACCGCGATGCGGCAATGACCGCCATGGTGTTTCAGCGCACCGGAAATTTACCACTCATCCACGAGTGGATTGCTGAACTGCGCACACCGTTCGACGGCAACAACGGGGGCCAATGTGAGCCGGACAATTTAGGACAGGCGCTCTATCTCATCTCCCTGGTAAGCGACCGGTCACACCCACTGATTGCCGACATCCTGGCGGCGATTCCATCCTTCGTGCGCGATGATCATGGACGCGGCAGCTACATCTGCGGCGCGACGGACTTTGCTGAGCATCCGGTCTATCAAACGCAATGGCTCAAGTTTGGGCTGCGGGCGTTGGGGCTGGACGATCCGTTTGTCACACCCTGGCTGGAAGACTCCTATGCGACGCTATGTTGGTGGGCGGAGCATGCCGACTACATCGGGCGGCCCAAAGGGTATCACACCAACGCAGAGTATTACCCCTATCTGGCCTGGGCCGAGGCACACTTCTTCAAAACCATTCCTGATTCTCTGTATCAGGCCCCGCTTCACCTAACAGGGCGTAATTACCCATTGACGTGGGAAGCCCATGCCAGTCAGGCCTACTACGGCGGGATGCGCTTAGTGGATGAGGCTTTCGTCGCGCAACAGTTGTGCGCGCCTCACAGTTGGCACGCGGCGGAAATGTTTCTGTACTTGCACGACCTGTCGTGAAGCAAGGATGCGCATCACACTTGAGAGGGTGGCGGCAAACCCATGGGATTTCACCCACACGGTTTCCGATGCGCGAGGCGCGCAGGTTACTTTTCGCCCCCTGCTGCCAGACGACGCGGCCCGGCTGGCCGAGTTTCTGACCGGTCTTTCCTCCCCAACCCGCGCCTTCTGCGCCTACCCCGGCTACGATCTGGCGACGGCGCAGGAGATGTGCGCGGCCATCGCCCGCTACGACAAGCTGCGGCTGGTAGCTGTCGAAAAGGCCGGGGGGATCGTCGCGCTGTTTGAACTGAGTTTTGACCTCGTTCCTGACGACACACAACGGTATCAGAGCTATGGCCTTCCCCTCGACCCCGCGACGACCTGCCGGTTCGGCCCGTGCGTTGCCGACGATTACCAAAATCGCGGCCTGGGATCGCGGCTGCTGCCCCCCACCCTCGACCTTGCCCGACGCTTTGGCTGCGAGCGCGTTATTCTCTGGGGCGGCGTCATGGCCGACAATCGCCGCGCAATTCGCTATTACGAGCGACACGGATTTCAAGTCCAGGGGCACTTCACTAACCCAATGGGAGTAATGTGTTATGATATGCAGCGGACGCTGAGCGACACACTATCATAACAGACACAATGGAGTACGAAAACTAAAAGTATTATGCACAATTCAGGGTTAGAAGTTCTGATCGTTCTTTTATTGCTCATTCTCAACGGTGGATTTTCGATGTCCGAAATGGCGATCGTCTCTGCCCGCCGGGTGCGCCTGCAAAGGCTGGCCGAGGGCGGCAATCGCCAGGCCGGGTTGGCCCTCGCGCTGGCAGAAGAGCCGAACAAACTCCTGGCAACCATCCAAATCGGGATCACCACCATTGGCATCTTGTCGGGCGCGCTGGGCGGGGCGACGCTGGCCGAAGAAATTGCGACCTGGCTGAAAGTCATCCCTGCCCTTGAACCGTACAGTGACGCCATCGGCGTAGGCGTGGTCGTCGTCTGCATCACCTACCTCTCGCTCATCGTGGGGGAATTGGTGCCCAAGCGCCTGGCGCTGAACAACGCCGAGCGGATCGCCGTGGCGACGGCGACGCCAATGAATTTTCTCGCCATCCTGGCGACGCCGCTGGTGAAGCTGCTGAGCCTTTCCACCGATTTCATCCTCTGGGCGCTACAGATCAAACCCTCCGACGAACCGGCGATCACCCAGGAAGAACTGGAAATCCTGATCGAGCAAGGGGCGCAAAGCGGCGCGCTGGAGGAGACCGAGCAGGACATCCTGGAAAGCGTGCTGCGGCTGGACGAGCAGCGGGTGGGCGCAGTGATGACGGCGCGCCCCCAGATCGTGTGGCTCGACCTGGAAGACTCGCCGGAAGTCATGCGGCAAAAGATCGTTCTCAGCCCTTACTCGCGCTTTTTGTTGAGCAAGGATGACCTGGACAACTTCCTCGGCGTCGTGTACGCCAAAGACATCCTGGCGCAAAATCTGACCGACAACACGCTGGACCTGAGCGCGCTGGCGCGTCCGCCTCTCTTTGTGCCGGAAAACATGCCCACCCTGAAGTTGCTGGACCTGTTCAAGCAGAAAGGCGTGCACGTCGCCGTGGTCGTGGACGAATACGGCGTCATCCAGGGCATGGTGACGGATACGGACATCCTCGAAAGCATCGTGGGCGATTTGCCCGTCAACGACGAACCTGCAGAGCCGGAGGCCATCCAACGCGACGACGGCTCGTGGCTGCTGGATGGGATGCTGCCCATTGAGCGGCTGAAGAAGCTGCTCGACATCGAGAAATTGCCCGATGAGGAACTGGCCGACTACCAAACCGTGGGCGGATTCATCATCTACTACCTGGAAAGCATCCCCATGTCCGGCGAGTGGTTCGAGTGCGGCGGTCTGCGATTCGAGGTGATGGATATGGACGGTCGCCGGGTAGACAAGGTGCTGGTGACGCCGAAACGCCCCGACGCAGTTGCTCCTGACATGCCATCAGAAAACAGAAATGAGAAATGAGTAAGAAGTAGAAACTACTCGTTACTCGTTACTCATTTCCCATTACCCATTTCTCAGATTATATTAGGAGGTCTTACCCAATGACTAAAATTGCTTTTATTGGCGCCGGTAGTTTTGGCTTCACGCGCAGTCTGGTGCGCGACATCCTCACGTTCCCGCTATTGGAAGACGCGACGCTGGCCTTGATGGACATTGACGCCGAGCGGCTGGACTTCATCAACCGGGCGGTGAACCGGATTGTGGATGAGGGCCAGCGCCCGGCCAAGGTGATGGCGACGATGGATCGCGCCGAGGCGTTGGAAGGCGCGGACGCCGTCATCGTCACGATCCTGGCGGGCGGCGTGGACGTGTGGCAGCACGACATCCTCATCCCCAAGAAGTACGGCGTGGACACGAATGTGGGGGATACGCGCGGCCCGTCGGGAATCTTCCGCGCGTTGCGCACCATCCCGGTGATGTTGGGCATCGTCAAAGACATGGAGAAGTATTGCCCCAAGGCTACGATGCTCAACTATACCAACCCCATGGCGATGCTGTGCCGCGCGATGCAGCGCGAGTCCTTCATCCAGTTGACCGGTCTGTGCCACAGCGTCCAGGGCACGGCGTATATGCTTGCCCACTGGATTGGCGCGCCGATGGAGGAAATCACGTACACCTGCGCGGGCATCAACCACCTGGCGTGGTACGTCAAATACGAGTGGAACGGCGTGGACGCCTACCCGCTGATCCGCAAGGCCATTACCGAGAACCCGGACATCTACAACGAGGAGCAGGTACGCAACGAGATGTTCCTCAACCTGGATTATTACGTCACCGAGTCCAGCGGCCACAACTCCGAGTACAACTGGTGGTTCCGCAAACGGCCTGACCTCATCGAGAAGTACTGTACCCACGGCACGGGCTGGAATCCCGGCCACTATGCCTACATCCTCGACGAATACCGCAAACGCGCCGACGACTGGAAAGATGGCATCCGCGAGTGGCTGGGGCGGGAGACGATTGACCTCCAACGCGGCCACGAGTACGCCTCGTACATCATCAACGCGCTGCAAGGCGGCGAGACCTTCTCGTTCAACGGCAACGTCCCCAACACCGGCCTCATCACCAACTTGCCGGATGACGTATGTGTGGAAGTCCCCGTCTACGTGGACAAGGGCGGCCTGCACGCCGTCCACGTTGGCGCGCTGCCGCGCCAGGTCGCGCCGCTTAACCAGGTCGTCGTCGCCACCGAAGAGATGGCCGTCGAGGCCGCCCTCACCGGCGACCCGCGCCTCGTCTTCCACGCCATCGCCAGCGACCCGCTGACAGCGGCAGTGCTGTCTTTGGGGGAGATCAAGAGCATGGTCAACGAGATGTTGGCGCAGAACAAAGAGCATCTGCCGCAATTCAAGCATTTTGAGGCGTAGCAGTAAGATTTTTGATCTACTGAGTCTGCGTCAGGGCTTACGCAGATTACGTCGAAGGTGCAACGCACTTGGCTGAACTACCCAGGAGTTTGATCGCAGGACAGCGTCTGGAGTGTAAAATCAAGTGCGTTGCACCTGCTTGTGTAAGTCCCGTGCGTTTTTACCTGATAGGCCTCCGAACCATCCCCTGTTATTCCAGAGCGAATGCCACTTTACGGTTGTAAAAGAGAGGAAAGAATGGCCAAACTGGTGCTGCTTACCTTCAGTGAAGACCAAGATGAAGCATTCTTTGAGCTACTGATGCAAAAAAGTCACCATGAGTTTATGGTCAAGAGTTTTGTGGAGATACTTGATTCCAAGTTTGATTCTATAAAACCCCAAATAGCAATCGTCCCACACTATAACGATAGTCCTAGTACTGGATGGGGGTTAGCAAGTTTCCTGCGGCGACGTCTGGGGACTGATTTGCATATCATTATGCTAACTTCAGGAAGACCTCAAAACTACTATGGCGATAACAAAATATACGTAGGTGCATTCAACTGGGTCATGCATCATCGAACCGTGACGATTGCCCAACTTCTCCACGAACTGGACCGAACTGAGTTCATCCTGCATCCTAAATCACAATCTTCTCCAACACCCCTCCATATCCTTAACGAGCCTCATAACGACGAAACTGTGCCTCAGGGTGATATAGTGTGGTCTGGTTATTCAGGGCCACATTTTGGATGGCAAAACGATGCTGACTACACACCGGGTTGGAACGGCAAACGTCTGTCAGACATGCTCAAGGATGGCGATTACCAGATCCCCTCAATTGCAAGACAACCCTATGCCAGAATGAGAAATACCAGCAGTTGGCAGTATGTTATAGATGCTAAAGAGACAATTTGGGTCCATTCCTATTATCATCACCCGGATTTGGTGAATGGAGAACGAGTTTATGGGGCAGGTGAAATGTTCATTGACTGTAGCACGGGTGAAATCGTGTGGATCAATGATGCTTCTAACTCATACCGCCCCGATGGCTTGGAATTTTATCCGTATTTGGATAGACAATTACACAAACTAGGAATTCGTGTCTCGAAAACCTGGCAGAGAACCTATGTTGGTTTAGAAGGGTGAGTGATGAGAACTATATTGATTGCCACCGAAGAGATCAGAAGTGACTTCCAAGCGGCGATGCAGCAACGTGACTATCATTTCGTTATTGTTAGATCACTGGATGAGGCGTTGGATGCACTTCAGGAATATTCCGGGTTCGATATAGCGATGCTTCAAGAAGATTTTGATATGCCGGATAGTGGTTGGGCAGTAGCGCGGGCACTCCGACGGCGTTTTGGTTCTGAGGTACGTATTGTAATGTTAATTCATAGTAGATATAACGATGATTATTATCTCAATCAAATACGTAAAACAACCGATTGGGCGATATTCTGTAGTCGGTCTATACACGTAGCTCACTTGTTGCATGAATTTGATTATTCTAAAACCGCAGCATAAGGTGCATTTTCAAAAAGTTGATTGCACACCGAAGCAGAGTTGTACGCGACAAAACACCTTCCGTTATGGTCTGGGAGCCGTACTTGCTTGCAGCCTGTTCTGGCTCCTGGGTATCATGGGACAGATTGTGAGCTATGCCACCGAACAGGACGATGGCCCGGCGGATGCGGCCATCGTCCTCGGCGCGGCGGTATGGGAGGGCGCGCCGTCGCCGGTTTTTGCGGCGCGTCTTGACCATGCCATCACGCTTTACCATCAGGGGCGCGTGCCCGCCCTCATCTTCACCGGCGGCGTGGGCGAAGGGGACAGCCTCGCAGAATCCGAAGTCGCCCGGATTTATGCCCTGGCGCAAGGCGTGCCGGCAACGTCCATCTTTACCGAAACGGTCTCGCACGTCACGTTGACCAATCTCACCGAAGCCAAACGCATTGTCCAGGAACAGGGCTTCGACCGCGTGCTGCTGGTCAGCGATCCGCTGCACATGAAGCGGGCCGTCACCATCGCCCGCGACCTGGGCTTGAACGCCTACCCTTCCCCTACTCCGACCACCCGTTATCGCACCTGGAAGACCCAAGCGGGCTTTTTGCTACGCGAGACGTACTTCTACACCGGCTACCTGCTGCGGCGTTTTTCGTCAGCAGATTTAGCAGATTAAGCAGATTTTTGAGCAGGCTACAACCTGTAATCTGCTCAATCTGCTTAATCTGCTGATAAGAACAGACGAATCCCAATTAGGGCGCCTCAAACTCCACCAGCGCCGTCATCCCCCAGCGCAGCAGTTCGGCGGGGACTTCGTCCAATTCGATGATGACCGGATACACCACGTCCCCCCGGTAATCTTCCGCCTGTAGCTCGATGCGCGCGACCTTCCCCGAAAGGTTGACATCGGGCAGCGCCTCCACCGTCACAGTCGCGGCTTGCCCTTCGGTGATGCGCACGACGTCCAATTCCGTCAAATCTTTGGTGCGCGCGCGAAGTTGCGCCAGCGTTGCCAACGTTATGACGGGCTGCCCAGGGGCGACGGTGTCGCCGGCCTTCACCGGCACGTCGCTGATGACGCCCGCGAACGGCGCGTAGAGGGTGGCGTCGGCAAGCTGCGTCTGGATGCGCGTCACCGCGACTTGCGCCTGCTCCAACCGCGTCTGCGCCTGGAGCTGCTGCTGTTCCCAGTGGGTGAGAGCCTGCGTGTAGCCCAAGGCGGCTTCCTGTTCCTGGCGTTCCACGTCAAAGCTGTGCGCCGATTGTGCCTGGTAGGCCTTGTTGAGCTGCGCCTGGACGGCCTGGTAGTCAAGTTCGGCCCGCCGCAAGACTTCGGCGTATTGATTCCGCACCCATTCTTCTTCCCAACTCCGCCCCAACGATTTGTTGTATTCGTCTTGCGCGTTGTTCAGCGTGATCTCGGCCTGCGCCAGTTGCGCGCGCGCCGCGGCGATGTCGGGCGCGGCGGACTGCACGCGCGCTTGTTCCAACGCCAGCGACGCCGTCGCCGTGGTCGGCTGCGTCGCGGTCAGTTCCGCCAGCACCGATTGCTGGAAAGCGACGTTGGCCTGCGCCTCGACGAGGGCCAGTTCCAGCAAGGTGGTATCCAACTGCGCCAGCACGTCCCCCTCGGCCACGCTGTCCCCCGGTTCCACCTGCACCACGCTGACCTCCCCTCCGCTGGCGAAACTCACCGTCTGCCATTGCGCCGGCTCAAGCGCCGCTTCGACAATGATAGTGCCGGCGTCAGCATCAACCACAACCGGTGCCGTCGCTGGCGCAGATTCCGCTGCAACTGAACTTCCGCATCCGACCAACCCCAAAGCCAACAATCCTAAACATACAACTATCCACTTTTTCATCACCTTCTCCTCCTTGTTTTTAGAGAGTGCTGAAATGACTAAACCTTTGTCCCACTCCTGTCTCACTTGCTTCTCAGGTATTCAATTCGGCACTATCTTTTGCTATACTATGAGTACAACTTGCTCTCAGATTAAGTTATGATGAAACCAAAATTCTCAGATCAACTTGATAGATATGTCAGGGAAGCCGGGCTTTCTCTCCGCCAGGTATCCAGTTCATCGGGTATTCCGCATCAAACCATCCATAACTGGCTGAAAGGCTCGCTGCCACGTTGGCATACAACTCTGCCAGACGATTTGCATCGGTTAGGGACTGCACTTGGTCTCACTAATGACGGGATTACCTTTTTGTCACAGTTAGCGGGATGTGTTTCAGCCCGCTCTAAATTATTTACGATACAGGAGGTCTCCATGGAAAGCACTTTTCGTATCCCAAAAGGTTGGTTTGTTTCGGGTGATGCTCCAGATGATTATGATATCGGTGTAGATCCCACGCTCACTTACGAGAACCATCCCTGCGTCATCATCAAGGCCAAGCCGAACCCCGGCGAGTTTGCCGCCCTCGCACAGCATGTCAAGGCGGATGCGTATCACGGCAAGCGGCTGCGATTCTCGGCTGCATTACGCTCGCAGGATTTGAAAAACAGAACCGCTTTATTTATGCGCATCAGTGATGCGCATGGCAAGAATCTGGCCTTTGACAATATGCGCAACCGCTTCGTTACCGGTACAACGGATTGGGCGCATTATGCTATTGTGCTGGACGTCGCCGAAGAAGCTGAAGACATTGTTTTTGGCTTCTTGATGTCACTGGATGGGCAGGCCTGGATGGCGGATGTTCAACTGGAAGTCGTTGAAAAGAGTGTGCCCACAACCGACATCCTGGAAGAAATCGCCGCTTACTATCCTACCAACCTGGATTTTGAAGAGTGAGTGCGCATTTCTACTCATACGCCAACGCCTCGCGCACGCTCATCCTTGAAGCACGGCGCGCGGGCCAGAAGCTGGCAAAGGCCGATACACCGATGGCGATGGCGAGCCAGAGCCAAACGCTGAATCCGGCGAAGCGGGTTTCCACGCCTGTTCCCATAAAGGCCATACTCACACCATAAGTGAGCAGATTGCCAATCGGCCACGCCAGCACCGTCCCCAACACCCAACTGAACAGGCCGATGAGCACGCCCTCTGTGACGATGATGCCGCGCAGTGAACCGTGGGATGCTCCGATGGCACGCAAGACGCCCAGTTCGCGGGTGCGTTCCAGGACGTTTAACCCCATCGTCGCGCCCAGCCCCAGACCGCCGACCACGGCCAACAAGACCGCCACGATGAGCAGAAAGGTGGCGATCATATTCATCTGATTCCGATTCCCGGCGATGACCTCGTAAATCGTCAACGAAGAAGCCACAGGCAATCCGGCGCGCTCGTAGCGTTCTTCCAATGCGCGGGCGATGGTTTGTTGGGCGACGGGATTGTCCGCATCCTGGATTTTGATCACAGCGCGGTTGGTCTTCCCGACCATCCCGGCGGCGCGGGCCAGCGCGGGCGCGTTGGCATAGGTGGAAGAATCCGTGGAGAGGATAACGCCCACAATGTGCCAGGTCGTTGTCTTGTCGTCAATTTCGATAGACAAGCGGCTACCCACATCCAGCCCCGGCATTTCTCGCAACAGCGCCTGGCTGACGACAATCGCGTTGTCATCCTCCGGCAGCAGCCAACGCCCGGCCACGAGCGGCGCGACGACGGTCTGTTGATCGGACGGCGGTCCTATCAAATATACGTTAACACCTTGCGTGCCGTCGTCGCGGATTTGCGTCCCGGAGGCGATGACCCAACTCTCTACCCGCGCCACGCCGGACACTTGCGCCGCGCCGACTTCGGCACGCCGGGCGTGAACCGGCTCGGCAAAATCCACGTGAACGTCGTAGCTGTACAGCCCCAGGACATCGTCCACCAATCCCATCATTGAGCGCTGCGTGCAAAAGACGCCGATGAAGACCGCGCCCGCCAGGGACAGCGCCCCCAACGTGAGCGCGAGCCGCGCCTTGCGGCGAAATGTGTTGCGCAAGGACAGCGCCAGCGGTCGGGGCAGCCCGCGCGCGCGGACGAGTAGCCGGTCTATCCAACTCTCGCGGATTTTGCCGATGCCGTAATCGCTGATCGCCTCGCGCACCGTCTTGCGCGTCCCGGCGAAGATGGGGAACAACGCGGCAATCGCGGGCACGCACAAAGCCATCCCGGCTTGCAAAGCCAATATCGAAGGCAAAATCTGATACGCGATCTCAAAATTCATCACGTGGCTGCCAAAGGCGGCGAACTGTTGCCCGCCGACCACCCCCAAAGGCACCGCCACCAACAGCGCGACCAGCCCGTACAGCAAAATCGTCGCCAGATAGATGCCGACCACCTGGGAGCGCTGCGCTCCGATAGCCTTCATCATCCCGATCTGGCGGGTTTCTTGGGCCAACAGCGCCATCACCGTGTTGATGATCAACAGCCCGCTGAGGAACAGCGCCAAAATCCCCACCCCACCCATCGCCATCACCAGAGCCGAGAAGAAGTCATAGGCCCAATGTTTGCCGGGACGGGTGTAGTAGCTGTCATAACCGTATACGACATAGCCCCCCTTTTCCAGCCGGTCGGTGACGCTATCGCGGACGTGTTCGCGATAGGCCGGATCTTCAGTGTCGCCGCCGGTTTCGGGATGCGGTTGCGTGGTGATGTAGAGCGTGTTGTAGTCGTGCCCAAAGCCCTGGCGTTCCAATGTGCGTAGTGAGATAAAGCCCCGTGTTTCTTGGCTGATGTAGGTCGCCATCTCATTGAACTCGTGCGCGAATCCGGCGACGGTCAGCTCCTTCTGCGCACCGTCGGCCATTTCCAGGGTGATGGTGTCGCCGACAGCTACATCCAACAACACCAGCGATGAGCGTTCCAGGATGATCTCATTCCGCCCCGGCGGCCACGTCCCGCTTTCGGGCCGGACGACGCTGATGCGTGAATCGTCATAATCGTTGAGCACGGTCAACTCGATGCGCTCCCAGCCTTCATCGCGGATTGCCGCGCGTGGGCCGGGGTAAACCCGCGCCGAACCGATGAAGCGGGCCTCCACCTCATCCACTTCGGGGAGCGCGCGCACGATGGGGAGTACCTCATTGCCAAACGGCCCCATAAACAGTTTGACGTGCGGCGCGTTGTTCGCCTCAAAGCCCGCCATCATCTCGCGGATGGTCACTTCCCGCGCGGTGAGGATGATGCCGATGAGCGCCACACCGATGGCAATCGCCAGCACCACCAGCGCACTGCGCGCCTTATGCTGCCAGAAATCGCGGATAACTTTGTTCCAGCGTAATCGTGATAACATTTGATAACTCCTCTTTTGTCAGCAGATTGAGCTGATTGAGCAGATTTTAAAAATCTGCTTCATCTGTTTAATCTGCTGACAGAAAAATGGCTCTGTCAACAATCAACTGTACAGATCGAGGTTTTCGAGTGAGTTGGTTTCTGCTTCATCCCAAACAAAAAGCGGGCGATATTCGTGCGTTTCACCAAAACCTCGTAAATGACGAGGATTGTGGGGATGGTGATGATGTTGATAGCCAGGTATTTGATGACAATAGGCGTATTCCATCGCACTACGTAGTAAGCAACAACAGTGTTGATCAAGAAGTGCAGGATGTAGAAGGGATAGCTGGCTTCGCTGGCGTAACGCAGATGCGGGCTATTGCTGTTCAGATAAGCGTGTCCCAATCCCACAAACGCCACAATCCAGCACCACCGACCGAGGTAATACAGGATATGGATCAGGACGATACTGCCGTCTACATCGAGCAAGAGGGGAACCGCGAAGGCGGCAATCACAGCAATCGTCAGCGCGGCCCATTTTTGCCTATCCACGGTCTGCTGAAATCGTGCGTCGGCCATCAGGACATAGCCGTAAATGAAATACACGACATACAGAAACGGCCCTTTTCCGCCGAGGTCGGGCAGCAGCGCCGTGAGTGCGGGCGGAAGCGCGAGCGAGAACAGCCGCCCCGGCCTTTCAGAAAAACTCGCCAGCCGGTTGATGAATCGTTTGCCGTTCGGCCTTTTAAGATAGAGGAACAAGGGCAACGCAACCAACGAGAAAACGAACAGGAACAGTACAAACCACAGATGACCTGGGGTAAAGGTTCCCGAATAGCCGGACAGATCATCCACATTGATGAAGAAGAACTGAGTATAGAACTGCCAAAACGATTCGAACCGTGTTGTATCCCAGAATTGTACGTAAATCATCAGCGGAACAACGACCGTGATGGCGAATAGCATCGGAACGAGCAGACGGATGAAACGTTCTTCGAGATATTGCCGCCCTTTGCGCGCCTGAAGCGCAAACCACGTTCCTGCACCAGAGATAAAGAAGAGCAGGGGCATGTGCCAGATGTCCAGGAAATAGGCGAATTGTATCAGAACCGGGCTTTCGACTTGATCTTTCACGTAGACAATATCACCCGGCTCGAGACTGAACACGAGCGCGCTATGAAATGGCACCAACAGCAGTACAGCAAGCACGCGCAGCCAGTCCAAATCGTAGCGGCGAGTGAAGCCTTGAGCGTTTGTTTGTTCAGTTCCTCCGCTGATCACGGTCCACCCTCCCATCCCGAATGTGAATGACCCGCCCGGTACGTTCACTCAAGGCCGTGTCGTGCGTCACGATGACGACGGTTTTGCCCTGCGCCACCAGTGCCAAAAACATCGCAAAAACTGCGTCCGCCGTTTGCGTGTCCAGGTTGCCCGTGGGTTCGTCGCCCACGATGATGGGCGGATCGTTCGCCAGCGCGCGGGCAATCGCGGCCCGTTGCTGCTGTCCGCCGCTGAGGGCGCTGGGCAACTTGTGCGCCTGATCGGCGATCCCGACCTGTTCCAGCAGCTTCATCGCGTGGCCTTTGCGCTCGCGCCGCTTGTAGACGCCGCAGAAATCCATCGGCAGCATCACGTTCTCCAGGATGGTCAATGTGGGCAGCAGTTGAAAGAACTGGAAGATGACGCCCACGTGCTTCCCGCGCCAACGAGCCAGGCGATTTTCACTCAACTCGTGGACGGCCTGCCCCCCGATCACCACCTCGCCGCGCGTGGGATGGTCAATGCCCGTGATCATATTCAGCATCGTGGACTTGCCAGAACCGGACGGCCCGACGATGCTAACGAAATCCCCCGGCGGAACCTGGAGTGACACATCCTTGAGCACGGCGACTTCACCCGCGCCGGTTGCGTAACTCTTGAACACATCGCGCAATTCAATCTGTGGTTGGGTTGACGGTCTGATTTCCATTTCCTTCTCCTCGCTGACTTTGGCTCATTCGCACATCGCTTATACCTTACCATCTCCGCGAGGGCATTACCTATCCACTGGCTATTAAACGGCTAACAATTCTCATCATTTGGATATTATCGAGTTGACCGGCACAAGCATGAATAACATAGGGCTTACGCAACAATGATCTTTTTTCACCGCAGAGGCCGCTGAGACCGCCGAGAAACGATAAAATGTCTGCGCTCTCTGCGTGCTCTGCGGTAAAATTCCGCCTATTTGCGTAAGTCCTGATCATTCTTGACAAACGCCCCGCTTTGACTAACATCGAATGTACCCAATGACTATCAGACTACTGGACTAAAGACTAAAGGGGAACTATGGGGAAAATCCTGGTGATTTACGACAGCCAAACCGGCAACACCGCGCAGATGGCCGACTACGTGGCCGAGGGCGCGCGGAGTATCGCCGACATGGAGGTGCGCCTGCTCCGCGTGGACGACGCCACCGCCGAGGACGCGCTCTGGGCCGACGGCATCGCCTGCGGGACGCCGACCTACGTGGGCCTGACCTCCTGGAAGATGAAGAAGTTCTGGGACGACATCGCCCACCCCGTCTGGGGAAAAATGGACGGAAAAATTGGCTGCGCCTTTTCTACCTCCGGCGGATGGGGCGGCGGCGCCGAGTTGACGTGCATGTCGCTGCTGGTCATCATGATGAACGTCGGAATGCTCACCTTTGGCGTCACCGACTACACCGCCGACCGGTTCACGTTGCACTACGGCGCGGTGTCGGCGGGCAAACCCCGCCAGGAGAAGGAAATCGAGGCCGGGCGGCGCCTGGGCAAGCGACTGGCGCAATGGGTGGCGGTATACTGCGATGGGCACGCAGAGCTGCGGCCTGGGCCAATGAAAGAACGCTAACGGATAAAAACGTACAACTATAGACAGAGGAATTCCTCATTAACCTGCGGTTCACCAGCGGTTGGATGAAAATTTTAAACGCAGAGACGCAGAGATTTTGCTATTTGCTATTCGCTATTTTCAGAGGAGTTTATATGCGACTGGCTATTCTCGCTGACATCCACGGCAACCTCCCCGCCCTCGACGCCGTCCTAGCCGACGCCCGCGCCCACAGCGCAGAAGGCTTCGTTGTCGCCGGCGATCTGCTCGTCGGCGGCCCGTTCCCGGTGGAAACGCTGGATCGGCTGCGCAGCCTCAAGGCCTGGATCATCCGTGGCAACACGGAAACCTACTTCACGAACTACGACACGGGCGCCGCGCCAGAAGAGTGGCAGACGTGCGCACAGTGGGCCGCGCTCCGTTGGAGTCACGCCCGTCTGGATCGGGACGCGCTGGACTACCTGGCCGCCCTACCCGACACGCGCGAAGTCGCGTTGCCGGGTGTGACGCCGATCTGCGTCGTGCATGGCTCGCCGCGCGGTCTCTCCGAGGGCATCCTCCCCGGCGACGACGCGGACGCCGCGCGGAAATTCGCGCAGGCGCGGGTGGACGCGCCCCTCACCGCGCGGGACGCGCTGGCACAAATCGCCGCGCCGACGCTGGTGTGCGGTCACACCCACATCGCCTGGCAGCAACGCCACAACGGGCAACTCGCGCTCAATCCCGGCGCGGTCGGCGGGCCGATTGACGGCGTGCTGGGCGCGGAGTACGCTCTGCTCACCTGGGAAGCTGGCCGCTGGACGGCGGACTTGCGGATAGTGGACTACGACATAGACGCCCTGTTCTCCGCCTACCGGGATCGCGGGATGCTCGCCTCAGGCGGCGCGATGGTCCGCGCCCTGATGCACAGCATCGAAACCGGCCAAAACCACGCCTGGTATCTCGTCCTCCACGCCTTCGACCTGGCGGCGCAGGCCGGCATCCAACACAACGGCGTCGTCCCCGACGAAATCTGGGAACGCGCCGCCGCCACCTTTGACTGGTCATGACCTTTTTTCTCAACGGATTGAACGGACTTTAACGGATTCTTCCATTTTAATCTGCTTAATCTGCTAAATCTGCTGACAAAAACACGGAGGATATTCTATGCCCACCTACCACGCCATCCAATGGCTCGACGGGACGCTGCGCCTGATTGACCAGCGCGTGCTGCCCCACACGTTTACGCACATTGACTACCACGACTACCGCGAAGTGGCCGCCGCCATCCGCGACATGGTGGTGCGCGGCGCGCCTGCCATCGGCATCACTGCCGGATACGGGATGGCGCTGGCCGCCCGGCGCAGCACCGCCGCCGACATCGTCACCCTGCGCAGCGATCTGGCGGACGCCGCCGTCGTGCTGCGGCAGGCGCGGCCCACCGCCGTCAACCTTTTCTGGGCGCTGGATCGCGTCCTCAAGCGCGCCGCCGATCCCACGCTGACCACGCTAGAGGCCCTCCGCGCCACCGTGCTGGACGAAGCGCACGCCATCTACGCCTTCGAGGAAGCCTCCAACTTCCAGATCGGCCAGAACGCCCTCCCCCTTGTCCCCGACGGCGCCAAGATCATCCACCACTGCAACACCGGCCCGCTGGCGACCGGCGAGTACGGCACGGCGTTGCGCGTCATCATCGCCGCGCACGAGGCCGGTAAGCGCGTCCACGCCTACGTGGACGAGACCCGGCCCCGGCTCCAGGGCGCGCGTCTCACCGCGTGGGAATTGCAGCAGCACGGCGTCCCGCACACCGTCATCGTGGATGGTGCAGCAGCGCACATCATGCGCACCGTCGGCATTGACCTGTGCGTCGTCGGCTGCGACCGCATCGCGGCCAACGGCGATACAGCCAACAAGATCGGCACCTACGGGCTGTCGCTGGCGGCGCGCGCCCACGGCGTCCCCTTCTACGTCGTCGGCCCCACCAGCACCATTGACTTCGATCTCCCCTCCGGCGACGACATCCCCATCGAAGAGCGCGCCCAGGAAGAAGTTACCCGCATCGGCGACGTCCAGATCACCCCCGACGGCGTCATCGCCGCCAACCCCGCCTTCGACGTGACCCCCGCCGCCTATATCACCGCCATCATCACCGAGCGCGGCGTCGTCTATCCCCCCTTCGCGGAGAACCTGGCCGCCTTAAAAACATAATTCGCAATCCGTAATTCGCAATTTGTGATTCCTGCCGCCTCACTTCTCACTCGCAGCTCATAAAAAAGGGACTACACTCCTATTGAATTTTTCCTAACCATGCGTTACCATGAAAGCATGGTGTTTTGCCATGTCCATTGAGCCACGGGTGACAGAAATTGGTGATTGGTGATTGGAAATTAGAAACCGGTAATCAGAAATAAGTAAGCAAAAATCGGCAATTAATAACCAGTTTCCAGTAACCAGCGACCAGTTTTCCTCACCCATCATTACCCCAGAGGAGGAAAGGATGAAAAGCTTAGATTTACAGCATTGGAAACGGTTTGCCTGGCTGATGGCGGTCACAGTGTTGGCCGCCGGGATGTGGGCGCTCGGCCCCACCTCCCCGGCATTGGCCCAGTCGCCCATCACGGTGGATGATTGGGAAACGACGCAATCGCTCACACTCACTGTCCCCGGCGTCGTCAGTTCAACGGTGGACGGCGCCGTTATTTTGGGCGGCGAGCGCGATCTGCGCGTTGAGTTGATCGCGGGTAGCGCTGTCACCGTGGAAACGGCAGGCGGCGACCTACACTACACAGCGGATACGGGCGCGTGGGCTTCCGCGCTGGTGGTGTGGGATGGGGACGATGACGATCCCGCCGCCTTTGATCCCACCGGCCTCGGCGGCGTAGACCTGACCGGCGGCGGCGCCCTGAACGCCTTCCGACTGCCCCTCACCCTGGACGAGAGCGCGCAGATCACCCTCACCGTCTACTCCGGCGCTACCGAAGTCTCCGTTTACGCCGTTAACTTTAACTTCGGCGCGCTCTTATTGACCGTTGACCATCATGTGCCGTTTGCCGACTTTGACGGCACTGCGGACTTCACGAACGTGGGCGCGCTGGTGCTGGAAATAGTCAAACCCAATGGCGGCACGCTCGTCCTCGGCGACTTCCAGGCCCTGCCCCCCACCACCGACCTCCTCATCACCAAAGAAGTCTACCCTGATCCGGCCATCGCCGGGCGTTCATTCGTCTACACTGTCACCGTCACCAACATCGGCACTGGGCCGGCGACCGCCGTGATCATCTCCGACACCCTGCCCACCAGCGCCACCATCAACACAGTAGATCAGAGCGATGACAGTTTGTGGGACTTCGATCAGGGCGATTATGGCGACCACACCGAGTGGCGCGACGTGCGGCCCTGGCCTATCGTGGACGACGACTGGCTGCAACTCAGCGCCCCCATCGCCCCCACCGGCGTCTACACCTCGCGCGTCTTTGACGCTTTCAACCTCGTCGCGTGGGATTGGCTGGCCTGGACGCCGCGCCAGCCCTACGGCAAGCCCCTGCCCGACAACGGCAACGCCGAAACTGCCTACGAGTTGGGCAACGCCGATATGACCGGCAACCAGGTCTTGCTACACCTGGAAGAAATCTCGTACACGCAGTACACCACCGGCAGCATCATCGTAGCGATAGGCGGCATCGTCACCGATACCTCCGGCAACGCCACCCCCGCGTTCTTCCCCGCAGTCCTCGGCGAGGAGCAGATGCCCTCGCTTGTCTCGGACGGACAATTCGGGAATGCACTGCACTTCGATGGCAGCCTGAGCCAGACTGTCGCCATCTCCGACACCACCGATCCGGCCCGGTACGCGCTGGAATTGTGGGTCTACCCGGAGGTCATCGCGGATACGGCTCTGATCCTGCGCACCGACGCCCTCACGTCGGAAATCGCGCCGGGCCGCTACTCGCACATGCTCGGCATCCAGGGAGGCCGGTTCGTCCACTACACCAACGCCGGCGGCGGGCGCACCGTGGTCGGCAATACCCCCGTGCAGACGAACACCTGGTACCACCTCGTCGGAATCGCGCAGGCCGGCGGCGAGCTGCGCCTCTATGTCAACGGACGCGAAGATGGCAACCCCGTGCCGCATCTGGGCGCTCTGTGGGCGGGCGGCGATCACTATCGCCTGGCCGCCGCCTACGGCCCAACCACCACGATGACCTATTTCAGCGGCATCTTGGATGAAGTCGCCGTCTACAGCCGCACCCTCTCACCCGAAGAAGTGCGCGATCACTACCTGCGCGGCGCGCTCGACATGGGTTTCCAGGTGCGCGCATGCGACGATGACATCTGCGACGGCGAGTCCTTTGCCGGCCCGAACGGCGACGCCGCTGCGTACTATACCGAACTGAACGCCGCCGGCCCCATGCCGCTGGTGGCCGACCTCACCGTGCCCGACAGTCGCTTCATCCAATACCAGGTCACGCTCCACACCGACGACACGACCTACACCCCGCAGCTCCGCAACGTCAGCCTTGGCCCGGCGCACCGCGTGGTCACGGCCACCCAAGGCAGTTGCGGCGGCGATGACCACACCTTCTCCTGCACCGTCGGCACGCTTCTGCCCGGTCAGGTGGTGACGGTCAGCACCAGCGCATGGCTCGACAGCGCCGCCCTCGGCTGGATCACCAATACCGCCTCGGTCACGACGACCTCGTCAGATGTAGACCCCACCAACAACACCGCTACGATCTCTTCATCGGTGGAAGCTGAAGTGAACCTCATCGTCGAAAAGTACGACGAAGAATACAACGGCGGCACCGATCCGGTCAGCCCCGGCAGCGTGATGACGTATACCCTCTTCATCCGCAACGCCGGGCCGAGTGTGGCGCGCGGCGTCACCGTGACCGATGAGTTCACGGCAGGGACGTTCATCAGCGCCACGCCGCCTGATGGTTGGGCCCCCTGCCAGGTCCTCACGCACGTTCTCACCTGTACCACCTCGCTCCTCAACGTGGAATGGGACAACTGGCAGGAAACATACAACTGGGAAGAAATCGTAGTCACAGCTTACGCCCCCATCACCGAGGGCGTCGTCACCAACACCGTCTGGGTAACGGGAATCGCGCCGGAACTCGACGTCACCAACAACATCACTGTTCAAGACACCCTCATCACGCCGGTGGCGGACATCAGGGTAAACAAAGTCGCCAGCGCCGATCAAGTTGATCCCGGCGCGTTGCTCGTCTACACTGTCACGGTGACGAATGATGGCCCGTATACCGCCACCCATGTCGTCCTGACGGACACACTGCCTACCGAGGCCCTCACGCCCACAGTCTATGCCGGCAGCGAGTGGAGTTGCGGCTGGCCGGCCGCCAACGTCGTGACGTGTACGCTGCTCTTCGAGCTGCCGGCGGGCGCATCCGCGGGCATCACCCTCACCGCCGTCGCGCCGCAAAGCGGGTTCATCAGCAACAGCGCCCACGCCACCGCCACCCAATACGACCTCAATGAAGACAACAACTGGGCCGTCGTCTACACCTTTATCCGCCCGGTGGCCGATCTCGCCATCAGCAAATCCGACACGCCCGACCCGGTCTACGCCGCCGACCCACTCACCTACACATTGACCGTGACGAACACCGGCCCCGCAGCCGCCGGCACCGTCACCACCACCGTGCGCGCGGGAACCGGGCAAGCGATGCGCATCCACATCCGCCCCGGCGAATCCCGCCCCTACCGCACGGCGGTCTGGGTGGATAACGTGCCGGGCGTCATCCAGAACCTCACCGTCACCCTGCGCGGCCTCACTCACAGCTACCCCGGCGACCTGGGTATCCTGCTCGTCGGGCCGCGCGGCCAAAACGTAGTGCTGATGGGCAACGCCGGCGGCGGCACGGATGTGAACGACCTTGACATAGTCTTCCATCAAAACGGCGCCGCCATCGCCGATCCGATTACCGCCGATACGGTCTACCGTCCCACCAACAACGGGTTGTCCGAGGATTTTCGCATTGACGGGCCCTATGGCAATAGCCTCGCCAGCTTCTATGGCACCGACCCGAACGGCCAATGGCACCTCTACATCATTGACACGGTTTACTCCGATCAGGGCATCCTCGCCAACGGTTGGCGGCTGGAATTGACCACCGTGACCGATGACACCATCATCGTGACTGACACACTGCCCTCCGGCCTGAGCGTGCAGGGGCCGGTGCAGACGACTTCGGCCTGGGCCTGTACCGGCAGCAGCGATCTGACCTGCGAAGCGGTTTATCTCGACGTAGATGAAACGGCGACATTTGAATTCGTCGTCACTGCGCCCATCACCGGCGGCATCATCACCAACACTGCCGGGATCACCGCCACCACGGACGATTTCACGCCGCTAAACAATACCGCCGTCGAGACCACCACCGTCATCCCGGTGGCCGACCTGGAGATGGTGAAGTCGGTGGATCCCGCCGTCGTCAGCCGGGGCTATCCGCTCACGTACACGCTCGTTGTCAACAACCTCGGCCCCAGCCAGGTATTAACCACCGTGACGCTCACCGACAACCTGCCGGCCGTCTTAACCAACGTCCAGGTTATTTCCAACGGCTGGACATGCGACGTCAGCGCGCTGCCCGTGCTCACTTGTACGCTGGACGGCCTGACCGCCGCCAGCGCCCCCACCCTCACCCTCACCGCCAACGCGCCGCTCACCCTGGGGGCTTACGCCAACACTGCCGCAGTCGCCGCCGCGATGGACGATGATGACTTGCTCAATAACACCGACACCGTCACCGTCACTGTCATCGAGCTGCCCATCACCGGCCTGATGGCTGACAACGACAGCCCCACCTACATCGGCGACGAGACGCACCTCTGGGCCGTCGCCACGCCGGAAGACAACGTGACGTACACCTGGGACTTCGGCAACGGTGTGACCGACGCGGGCGCGCTCGTCACCTATACTTACCCTGTGACGGGCGTGTTCACTGCCATCGTCACGGCCACCAACCCGGCCAACGTCCTCACGGCGACCACCATCGTGACCATCAATGATATGCCGCGGGTATACTTTAACACCGCGGCGTACAGCGTGGCTGAAAATGCCGGCGCCGCAACCATCACCGTCACCTTACAGGACGTCGCCGCCGTCACCGTTACCGTGGACTACGCCACCGGTACAGGGACGGCCACAGCGGACGTGGACTACGTTGCCGCGTCCGGCACACTCACCTTTGCGCCGGGCAGCACTGAGGCCACATTCCAGGTCAGCATCAATGACGATCTGTTGGATGAGAACGACGAGATCGTCCCGCTGACCCTGAGCAACCCCTCCGCCCCCGCGCTCCTGGGGACGCCGGCGACCGCCACCCTGACGATCCTCGACAACGACCCGCCGCCGGCCCTCTCGGTGAACAGCGTGAGTGCCGACGAAACCGACGGCGTGATGACGTTCACCGTCAGCCTGTCCGCCGTCAGCGCGCTGGATATCTCCGTCGTTTACAACACCTCCGACGGCACCGCTACCGATGGCGCAGACTATATCGGCGCCTCCGGCACGTTGCTTTTGGCGCCGGGCGTCATCAGCCAGACCATCTCCGTGACGGTCCTCGACGATACAGTAGACGAAGACGACGAAACCTTCACCCTGACGTTGAGCGCCCCGCTCCATGCGACCCTTGCCAACGCCAACGGGATCGGCACGATAGTGGACGACGACATCACCAACCTGCCGCCGGTGGCCGTGGACGATGCGTACACGACGCCTGAAGACACGCCGCTGGTCGTTACTGCGCTGGAAGGCGTCCTCGCCAACGACACGGACGCTGAGGCCGCCCCGCTGACGGCCACCCTGGGCGTCGCGCCGGTCGTGGGCGTATTGGATTTCGCGGCAGATGGCAGCTTCGTCTACACCCCCACCCTCGATTTCTTCGGTGTGGTCACATTCACGTACACCGCCAGCGATGGGGTCAACGTCTCGAATGTGGCGCTCGTCACCATCACGGTAACGTCCGTGAATGACCTGCCCATAGCCGTGGATGACGCCTACACTACCCCTGAGGACACACCGTTGCCCATCACCGCGCCGGGCGTGCTCGCTAACGACAGCGACGTGGATGGCCCGGCGATGAGCGCCGTGCTGGACGACGCCCCGTTCAACGGCGTGCTCGTGCTGGCGGCGGATGGCGGCTTCGTCTACACGCCGACGCTCGACTTCTTCGGTGTGGATACCTTCACCTACCATGTCAGCGACGGTTCGGATATATCCAATATCGCCACCGTCACGATCACCGTCACCGCGGCCAATGACGCCCCCATCGCCGCCGCCGATGTCTACACCACCCGGCGGGATACCCCCCTGCACGTCGCCATGCCGGGCGTGCTCGCCAATGATACCGATGCGGATAACACGGGCCTCACGGCCACGCTCAACACCAACGTGACGCACGGCGCGCTCACCCTGGCAGTGGATGGCAGCTTCGTTTACACGCCTACCGCCGGCTACGTCGGCGTGGATAGCTTCACCTACCATGCCACCGACGGGCAGGCTGACTCAGCCGTCGTCGCGGTGACGATCAACGTGACGCCGCCGCCGCTGCACCTGATCTACCTGCCGCTGGTGATGCGCAACTATGCCACCGGCCCCGACCTGGTCGTGGAGCAATTGCTCGTTTCGACCAATCAGGTGGTCGTCGTCATTCGCAACCAGGGCGAAAAACCCGTCGAGGCCGACATCGAGAATGAATTCTGGGTAGACGTATACATCAACCCGACCACCCCACCCACCGCCGTCAATCAGACCTGGCGGCACTGCGGTTCGCAAGGCCTGGTCTGGGGCGTCACGGTGGATGCTTTCCCGTTGGATCCGGGAGAAGTGCTGACCCTGACGACCGCCGCGACCGGCGGGCCTTTCCCCTACTTCCGTCCGGATCAAAGCGTCGTCACCTGGACGCTGCCCATAGGCGCGCAGATATGGGCGCAGGTAGATTCTGCGGATGAAGCCACAACGTATGGCGGGGTGGAAGAGAATCACGAACGCAGCGGCATAGCGTACAACAACATCACCGGCCCGGTGACTGTCACCGGGGCCAGGCGCTACCTCGGCGTCGAGCTGACCGCGCCGGTCACGGCGCCCACATCCGATCATCTGCCACAACGTCCGTAAGAAAATGCAGGGCAGGCCTACCAGCCTGCCCTGCAAAGCAATCGCACAACCCTCCGGCTTGTCGAAACATTTCAAAGGGAATGGAGCGGGGAAGTCGGGAAAACTCCCCCAAACCGCCGCTGTTATAAGCCGGAGGTTTGTGCTACAATGAATAGCGAGTCAACAAAATCCGAGCGTAGAATAAACTGATACCTTATCCTATGCTGTCGGCCATACTTGGAGGAGGAAATTGTTATGCATAATAAAATCCGGCTAAAGTTAGGAATACCCTTGTTCATCGTGGGACTTCTACTCTTCGGAATGGCGCCCCTCTGGACGCAGGCCGCGCCGCCGCCGCTGCCGACCCGCCCCCTCCCCACCTATACCCCCTCGCCCATCCCCTCACCGACGCCCACCATCACACCGGCGCTGGCATCGCAGAGCAGCAGCATCATCCTAAATGCGCAATCCGCCGCCGCCCTGGAATGGGATCAACTATGGACGGCAGTGGAGTGGCAAACAGAAGACGGCGGGTGGCAGACCGTGGAAGGATGGCAAGGTGCGTTTGACTCCATAGATACTGCCGGCGGGCGCAAGACCTGGAGCGTCCCCCCCACCCTGTTTGGCCGGGGGCCATTCCGCTGGCGGGTGGACGCCGCGCAAAACGGCCCCTTGCTGGCCGCGAGCCAGCCGTTCAACTTGCCGGAACGCGCGGGCGTCCGCCAGGTCATCACACTCACGTTGCCTGCGGCGCCGGCTCAGCCCATCTTGCTGCCCACCACCGGGGATTCTATCGGCTGGTTGGGCGCTACATGCCTGATTCTGGGACTCCCGCTGCTATGGCAGATACCAAAGCGCCTTAAACGCCATTGAATTGCTAAAGAATACCCCAAAACCGTCGTGGCATTTGCACCCGCTGCGACGGTTTTTTTTGTATTTCATACACCCTATGCTAGAATGGAGGTAAATATTCTCATTCCTTGCTAACAGTGGATCTCATGAAGCAGTCAGCATGAACCAATCTACAGGCACAGCGAATACCCCACGCCGCCCCCCCACGCCTCATGCTCCCCAACACCGGTGGATGTCAATTCTCTATGGGGCGGGGGTCATAGGAGCGCTCAATCTGGGATTTTGGGTCGCGGACGCGCTCTGGCGTTTCACCAACCCTGCGCATCTGCCCACAGCCTCTATCTACCCCCCACCCACCTCATGGACACAAGCCTTGTTCCAAAACATCCCCCCCTACACCTGGTTTATGCGCGCCCTGTGGTTGGGACTGACCCTCCTTGGCGGCATACTTTGTGAGCGGCTCTGGTCGTGGCAAAATCGGCGCGCGCGCGCCGGGCGTGCCAGTGAACAGCATTATCGCGCCCTATTTGAGAACGCGCCGGTCAGTCTCTGCGTTACGACCCAGGATGGGCGCTTGTTGGAATATAATGCAGGCCTGCGTCAACTACAGGGCTTCGCAGATACCGAGGTTGCGCAAATCAATGTTTGGAATTGGTACGCAAATCCGGCGGATCGCAAGCAGCTACTGGCTCAGTTACAGGACGAAGGCTACACACACCGCTACGAGACAAAACTCAACCGCGTGGATGGCGCCGGCTACGAGGCCAGTGTGACGTCCACGCTGATCCCTCTGGGCGATCAAGAGGTCATCTTAACCGTGTTGGAGGATAACACCGAGGCTAACCGCCTTAAAAATAAACTGCTGAACGAGCGCAGTACCCTGGCCCGCCAGGTCGAAGAACACACTGCCGCGCTGCTGAGAACCAACGCCGAGTTAACCCAGGCGCTCCGCGTCAAAGATGAATTCCTCGCCATCATGAGCCACGAACTGCGCACGCCGTTGACCATTATGATGACATTAGCCGATAATTTGTACCAGGAGATTTACGGGCCGTTGTCCGAGCGGCAAAGAGCACAGTTGCGCAGCATCCAGGAAAGTGGTTACAATCTCCTCAGCCTGATCAACGATCTGGTAGACCTGGCAAAAATCGGCGCCGGACAGCTCAAACTCCAACACACACCCTTCACTGTGCGCCAGGTCTGTGAATTGGCCCTGCAAGCGGTGCGCGCGCAAGCACAGAAGAAAACCATCTGCCTATCCCTTGAGATTGATCCGACCGTGGAGGTGATGGTCGCCGACGCCGGGCGCATACGGCAAATGCTGACGAAATTATTGCACAATGCCATCAAATTTACGCCAGCCGGGGGGCAAGCCGGGCTGGAAGTGCGTGGAGATGCCGATCAAGCCGGCGTCCATTTCGTCGTTTGGGACACCGGGATTGGCATCCCGCCGGAGAAGATCAGCCAGCTTTTCCAATCCTTTAACCAACTGGACACCTCATCCACCCGCGACCATGATGGCACCGGCATTGGATTGGCTCTGGTGGAACGGCTGACTCACCTGCATGAAGGCGTCGTCAGTGTGCAAAGTCACCCTGGCGAGGGCAGCCGCTTTACCATCTCCCTGCCCTGGCGCAAGCCCTGAGCCAGAACCACAAAAAACACGGCGGACACAAAGCAACCTCTTTGTGTCCGCCGTGTCCTTTGTGGTAGATTCTTAATTCGTTTCTCGCCACCCCTTTGCCAACGCTTCGAGCGTCACCCGCAGGTTTTCCCGCCAACGCGCTTCCTCCCAGGAAAGCGGCAGCCAGATTTCGCGCCGCCCCACGCGCGCATAATCTTGTAGATTGCGGCGTAACTGCGCAGCCTGGTTGGGGTCAAGGTCTTTCAGCCATGGCGGGCGCAGGGCGATTTGCGCGCTCTCCACGGTAATCGCCGGAATCCGCGCGTCGCGGGCCAGCACCTTCAGGCGCAACTGATAAAGCAAGTTCTGCGCGGTCGGCGGCAGCGGCCCGAAGCGGTCGGTCAGCTCTTCCTCCAACTGCGCGATGTCGTCCGCGCTGGTCAGGTCGGCCAGGCGGCGGTAGAGCTGCAAGCGCAGCTTGTCGTCGGGGACATAGTCCGCCGGCAGGCCCACCGCCAACGGCAGTTCGATGGTGATGGAACCAAGCGGCTCCGGCGGCGGCGGCGCACCGGACTGCGCGGCCTTAAGTTCCCCCACGGCGCGCGTCAACATCCGCGTGTAGAGGGTGAAGCCCACCGCCGCGACGTGACCGTGCTGCTTCCGCCCTAGCAAATCCCCCGCCCCACGGATCTCCAGATCGCGCAGCGCCACCGAGAACCCACCGCCACCGCTGACCGTCTCGTCCAACGCCTGGAGCCGGGCGCGCGCGTCGTCCGTCATCCGCCGCTTGTGGAAAAAATAAGCGTAGCCCCGCCGCGTGCCGCGCCCCACCCGTCCCCGCAACTGATAAAGCTGCGCCAACCCGAAGCGGTCGGCGCGCTCCACGATCAGCGTGTTCGCGTTCGGGAAGTCCAGCCCGCTCTCGATGATGGTCGTCGCCAGCAGCACGTCCAACTCGCCGGCCGTGAACCGCCGCATCATCCGCGCCAGATCGCGCTCGTGCATCTGCCCGTGCGCCACCCCGATGCGGGCTTCCGGCGCCAACTCCTTGAGCCGCGCCTCCACCGCCAGGATGGACTCCACGCGGTTGTGGACGTAGAACACCTGCCCGCCGCGCTTGAGTTCGCGCAAGATGGCCCGCCGCGTCACATCCGCGTCGTAGGGGCCGATGTACGTGGCGATGGGCAGCCGTTCCTGCGGCGGCGTCTCGATGATGCTGATGTCGCGGACGCCCGCCAGCGCCATGTAGAGCGTGCGCGGGATCGGCGTCGCCGTCATCGTCAGCACGTCCACCTCGGTGCGGATTTGCTTCAGCCGTTCCTTGTGCGCCACCCCGAAGCGCTGCTCCTCGTCAATGATAACCAGCCCCAAATCCTTGAACGCCACATCCTTCTGCACCAGCCGGTGCGTCCCGATGACGATGTCCACTTTCCCCTCGGCCAGCCCCATCAGGACTTTGTGCTGCTCGGCGTCGGTGCGGAAGCGCGACAGCACTTCCACGCTGATAGGGAATGGCTCAAGCCGCTGCCGGAACGTCTCGTAATGCTGCTGCGCCAGCACCGTCGTCGGCGCGAGCATGGCGACCTGCTTGCCGTCCATCACCGCTTTGAAGGCGGCGCGCAGGGCCACCTCCGTCTTGCCGTACCCGGCGTCCCCGCAGATCAGGCGATCCATGGGACGCGCCTGCTCCATATCTTCCTTCACCGAAATAATCGCGCGGGTCTGATCTTCCGTCTCGATGTAAGGGAAGGCCGCTTCCAATTCCTGCTGCCAGCCGGTGTCCTTGTTGAACGCATGGCCGGACGCAATCTGACGGGAAGCGTACAGTTCCAGCAGCTCCCCGGCCAATTCGTCAGTCGCCTTCTGGACGTGCGCCTTCGTCTCTTCCCACGCGCCGCTGCCCAGACGGTGCAGCGAGGGCGTGAAACCTTCGCTGCCGATGTAGCGGCTCAGGCGGTCGGCCTGGTGGATGGGGACGTAGAGCCGATCCCGCCCGGCATACTCCAACAGCAGGTACTCGCGCTCGATGTCGTCCACGCCGCGCGTGACCAGGCCCTTGAAGACGGCGATGCCGTAATCCTCATGCACCACCACGTCGCCCGGCTGCAAATCCGAGAAGGTGAATTCCGGCGCGGTGGCCCGGCGGCGCGCGCGGCGGCGCGGTTCCGGCGGGCGCCAGCCGAAGAGTTCTTCGTCGGTGATCAAGTGGCGCGTCCCTAACGGCCCGTGCCACTGCCAGCCGCCGGTCAAAGCGGCCTGCACGAAGGTGATCAGTCCCTCCGGCGGCTCCGGCAGCGCCGAGTACACCGGCGGCGGCGTGTACTCCTGCCACAGTTCGGCCATGCGCGCCGCCTGGCGGCTGACGACCACCACTTGATCGCCCAGGCTCGTCCACTGGCGCAATCGCCCCATCGCTTCCGGCAGCCGTCCAGCAAAGTGGACTTCCGGCGTGAACGCTTCCACCAGCGCGCCCGCGTCACCGTGAGCGGAGTCGAACGGCTCGCCGGTTTCGCACGATAGCGTCAACTGGCGATCCAGCAGGCCGCGCATCGTCTCCCAGATCACGTAAGGTTGCGGCAGGTCGGCGCCGGCGCCGGCCGCGAATGACTCTTCCAGCGCGCGCGTCCGCTGCTCCTGCGCCTCGGCCTCCAGGTCTTGCCAGAGCGCCGGGAGTTGCTCCGCCCCATCCACCACGACCAGGGCGTTGGTAGGCAGATAGTGCAGCAGCGTGCCGACCTCTTCGTACAAGTATGGCAGATAAAATTCCAGGTTGGGGAAAGGGACGGCGGCCTCCAACGCCTGCGCGTCGGCTTCCAGGGACGTGCGGACGTCCGCCGGAATCTCCCCGGCCAGCCAGGAGCGCACGGCGGCCACCGCGCGGGCGTTATCCTGGGGCAGCGCCTCGCGCATCGGCGTGAGCCAGAACCCCTCGGCGCGGCCCGTCGAACGCTGCGTCGCCGGGTCAAAGGTGCGGATGGTGTCCACTTCGTCGCCGAAGAACTCCAGGCGGTACGGCTGCACGGCCTGCGGCGGATAGATGTCCAGCAGGCCGCCGCGCCGGCTGAGCTGTCCCGGCGCCTGCACCACGCTGACCGGCTCGTAGCCGATGCCGCTGGCGTGCCGCGCCAATCCGGTGAGCGATTCGTGCGCGCCCACGGCGATTTTGCGGGCAGCCTTGCGAAACTGGCGATAGGGCAGGGTGCGCTGCATCAACGCGCGCGCCGAGGCCACGATGACCGGGGTGAGCGCCGTCTCAGCCGCCGCCATGCGGTACATAATGAGCGTCGAGAGCACATCCAACCGGTCGGTGATGGCTTCGGGCGTCCAAGGAGCGCGCTCGTAGAAGAGCGCGGAGGGTTCGGGGAACTGCAACAGTTGCGCGGTGGGAGGCAACCACAGGCGCAACGTCTCGGCCAGACGGCGGCTGTGCTCTACGGTGGGCGTGATGATCAGCGTCGGCGCTGCCAACTCCGCGACCAGCGCCGCAATGACCGGCGGGCGGGTGTAGGGCAAGAGGGGCTGCGCCGGCAACTGAATGCCGTCTTTGATCGCGTCGCGCAGTTTGTGGTAAGCCGGATGCTGCTGCACCCAGCTCAAGAGGCCATACAAGGGCGAAGCGACGGTAGCAGGGGCCATGGCTCAGGCCGGTTCGCCAGCGATGCGCCAGGTGTTCCCCTGACGCTCAAAATCGGCGGCGCCGTTCCACCACGACTGGATGAGGTCGCGGGCCAGGCGCTGCACATCCCACAAGAGGGGCAATTCAGCCGAGGAGAAATCTTGCAGCACGTAGGCCGCCGGATCCATCTGACCGGGCGGTCGCCCGATGCCCAGGCGCAGGCGGGGGAAAGCGTCCGTCCCCAGGTGTTGGATGGTGGACTGCACGCCGCGATGGCCGCCGCTGCTGCCCTGTGGGCGGTAGCGTATCACGCCCAGAGGAATGTCGAGGTCGTCATAAATGACAAGGATGTCCGCCGGTTCAATCTTGTAGAAACGGGCCAACGCGCCGACGGCCTTGCCGCTGTCGTTCATCCACGTTTGCGGCTTCGCCAGAATCAGCCGCCGGTCAGCCGGCAGCGTCCCATGCGCCACCTGCGCCTGCTGCTCGTTGCGATCAAAGCTGAGGCGCAAGTGTTCGGCCAGCGCGTCCGCCACCTGGAAGCCGATGTTGTGGCGGTTGCGAGCATAACGCGGGCCGGGGTTGCCCAGCCCGGCAACGAGGACAAACTCAGTCACGCGCGCCGCCTGCGGTTGAGTTGGCGGAAATAATAGCGCACGAGGGCTTTGATGATGGCGTACAGGATGCCCAACACGTAGAGGAAAACGGCGAGCCACACGCCGGTGGTAAAGGCTTCTTTGAGCGCCGCGCCGGAAAGAATGTCGGCCGGGTTGATACCCTCTTCTTCCTCATCCCCAGTGGACGTGGCTTGCGCGCCGACGGTGGCCGTCAGGCGCGGGGTAGCCGTGGGCGGCTGCTCGATAGTGGGAGCGGGCGCGCCCGCCTGGCCGGGTTGTGGCGTTTCGGTCGGCTGGCCCTCTGCTCCGGCAGGCGTCGGTGTGGCGGTGGGTTCCTCCGTCGGCGTCGGTTCCACGTTGTTGACGGTCAGGTTGTTGACGAAGCGCACGTTGGGCGTCTCGTTGCCGGCTTCGTAGAGCACCAGAGCCAGCACGTACTGTCCGTTCGGCACGAGGGTGGTATCCCACACGCCCAGCGTCCCGTTGACCACCATCGTGCGCACGTCCCAGGCAACCGGCGCATCCATCCGCCAGCCGGTGTCGCCGGTCACGGTGGCCCCGGTCGCATACAGCACGCCATAGGAAGCAAACTGCGGGTGCGTGGCCGTGCCAACAATGGTCACCTGCCCGCTGAGAACGCTGCCTTCCCTCGGAGAGGTAATATCCAATACCGCTTGTGTCTGAGGAGCGGCGCCAATGCGCCCCACACCCAGCAACAAAACCAGCGCCAGGATCACGCCATATCGCAACCATTTCATCGAATTCATAAGACCTCTCTAAAACCTCAACGGATTGAACGAATTAAACGGAGAAGGTGTCTGTTAAACTCCGTTGAATCCGTTGATAAAGTTTTTTTGTTTTTACCGCTACGCAAACGAGAAGTTTAACACGAAAGAGGGGGATGACAAGCGAAAGAAGCGTTAGGAGTGAGGAGTGAGGAGTAAGGAGTGAGGAAAGACTACGGGACTACCAGACTGACGACTGCGAGACTACCAGACTAATGACTACGAGACATCCTCAAAGTAGACTTCCATCTCGCACGCCGCACAGTCGAAACGCAGGGGGTAACGACGCCCGTCTTGATCTACCAGGGCGAGCGGTTCTTTGAGGCCGGATGGCTGGCGCGTCCCGTCGCACAGGCCGAGTTGGTGTTTGAGGCAGTATTTCGTCCGCATGACGGGCTTGCCGCGCATGTCGAGACCGGATTCGGCGGCAGGGGCCAGCGATTTCACACCGTGCCGCCAGTAGAAGGCGCGAGCGCGGGCGTTGAGGACATTGCCCCTGAAATCGAGCGCCGTTTCGGGGTACGGCGCGTCATTGTTGAGGAGATGTCCTTCGGCAACGGGCCGGTCGGCAGCCCGCGCCGCGAGCAGACGTTCCAGCGTGCGCCGCCGCAGATCGTTGAGAGCCGCGACGGGCAGGAAGTATGGCGTTTTCCACGTTAGTGTGAGATCGGCGACGGTAAAAGGGGTGTCGCCAGTCTTGCGCAACTGCTTCTCCACAGTCGCGCGCGCCATGTCCGGCTTCTGCGCGGGGATTTTCTCCGCCGCCAGAGTCTCGACGGCAACCACACCGTCCTCATCTTCCGCCGTCAGCCGGAAGCCGTCGGGCGTCTCGAGCAGCGTGAGCGTCACGGCGATGGTGCGCGTCACCTGTGCTTTTTCCAGATGCGCCAGGAAGACGTGGTCGTGATTGCGGTAGAGGCGCGTCCCCGGCGGGATGTCGCGCAGGTCATTGAGGACGACACGCTGCCCGTCCACCCGGTTGACCAGTGCGCCCTGTAGCTCCCCGGCCGCGTCAAAAAAACTCAGCCCGTCGCCATTGTGCAGGTCTGCCGCTTGATCCAGCGTGACGGTCTTGCCAGACGCGGCCGCTGCCACGCCCACGAACTCGCCCACCATCTTGGGCGTCTCGATAAAACCAGGCGGTTCCGCGCGTCCGTGCAGGAAATAAGGTGTGTAACCGCGATTGAAGGTCTTATTCATGTCGGGCGTGAAATCCACCGCGCTGCGCCCCGACGAGCTTCTGCGCCAGCCGCGCGCCGCCAGCGCCGCGTCAAGTCGTTGGCGGTAAAAGCTAACGACGTTCTTGATGTACGTCACATCCTTGAGGCGTCCTTCGATCTTGAAAGCCGTGACGCCGGCGTCGAGTAGCGCATCCAGGTCGGCGGAGAGATTGAGGTCGCGCAGGGAGAGCAGGTGCTTGCCCGCCACCACCGGCTGCCCGTCCCGATCCACCAGGGTGTAGCGGCGGCGGCAGGGTTGCGCGCACTCGCCGCGGTTGCCGCTGCGCCCGCCGATGGCGTAGCTCATGGTACATTGCCCGCTGTAACTCACGCAGAGCGCGCCGTGGACAAAGGATTCCAGTTCAACGGTCGGGGCGGCCTGGCGAATGGCGCGAATCTGCGGCAGGCTCAACTCGCGGGCCAGAATCACGCGGCGGAAGCCAACCGCTTCCAGAAAAGCGACTTTCTCCGGCGTAGCGTTGTGCATCTGCGTGCTGGCGATGAGGGGGATCGGCGGCAAGTCACACTCCAACAGGCCCACATCCTGGATGATGACGCCATCCACACCAGCCTCATAAAGCTGGTGGATGAGACGCACGGCTTGCGGCAGTTCGTCGTCGTAGAGGAGCGTGTTCACGGTCACGTAGACGCGCGCCCAGTAAGTGTGCGCGTGCGCCGTCAGCGCAACGATGTCATCCAGGGGATTGCCAGCCTTCTCCCGCGCCCCAAACCGCGCCGCGCCGATGTAGACCGCGTCCGCGCCGCAGTCAATGGCAGCGACGCCGCAATCGAGGTCTTTGGCAGGAGCAAGGAGTTCGGTTTGGGTCATACGGGTTTCAGCCTAGCGGCAGAGCTTGCAAAAGGTCTATGTGTTCGCGTTGAACGTTATGGTAGAAATGCGTGCCCAGAGCGGCGACGTCGTGCCACTGCGCGGCACTCCATACGCGTGGGGATAGGTCGAGGTCGTATTTCAAGTTCAAGTCCACGGCAAAATAGCGGATTTGTTTGCGCTCCCGCCAATCATCTCCCTCTAAGATCACCAACACGTCAATATCTGAGGTCGGTGTGCTATCGCCTCTGGCCTTGGAACCATAGAGCCATACCGTCTGCAAATGTGTGGCAAACCGCGCGCCCAGACCTCGGACGAACTCGATCAATGCCTGTCGCTCATTGAGTTGCAAGTTGGTTAAGTCAGCTTGTACACTCACGCCATTCCCTCGTTTTGCATGTAAGTCTCTATACGTTGGACGAACCGCGCCGCGTCCTCTATTGCATTTTCAGCTTCTGCCTGATTATGAGACATAACAATTTCATAATCACTGTCCAAGCGCAGATTGAATGTATTGCCCAACATCCGGCTGTATTCCGGCTCGACCAGCCCTGGTTTAACAAAATGCTGTGCAAACAATGCATGAACCGCCGAATGACTTTTCGTGATGATCCCCCGGCTGCTCAATAACGCACAGGTAGCATAAAACATCGCGTAATAGGCGCGGGAGATAGTCAGGTCGTAATGACCCAACCTGTAAACATCCCGCGCCTGCGTCAACGCCTGCCGCGCGCGATCCAGATAGAGAGGAACTTCAGGAGGCGTATTCATAGCCATAACACCAGATATGGGGCGGATATTCCATCCGCCCTATACCTAATTGTTTTCATGCTCCGCGTGATTCACCAGATCGATCACCACCGCCGTCGCCAGGATCAGGATGTCATCCTCGCCATCCATGATGCTGATGCCGTAAGAGTCGGTGAAGGTGAAGAATTGTTTGGAGACGTGCGCCACCTCGCGCCCTTTGCGCAAGAAGGCGTATTCGTGATCCCAGAAGTTGCCCTGCACGGTGTAGTCGTTCGGGCCGGGGATGTCTACGGTGTACTTGTCTTTGAAGAACGTGATCTCTTTGACCACCTCGGCGGCCATCTGACCTTCCCGGTAGACCTGATACCGCTTCTTGAAGCTGATGAGCTTCTGCTCGATCCGCGCCAGCTCACGTCCCTGCATATCCTGGAAGGAGAGCTTGTCACCCAGCGAGAAAACTTTGCCGACGATCTGGTATACGTCGCGATTGTGTTCATCCTTGATCATGAACCGGTCACCAATTGTCCAAAACTTCTGCCGCATTAAGTAACGCATAGTTTTGCCTCCTTTTTTACCATAAAATCCGTTATTAACTGGCGTTCACCAGTGGTTGGATGAAAAAAGACTTTCTCAACGGATGTAACGGAATTTAACGGATATTTTTCCGTTTAATCCGTTCAATCCGTTGAGGCTATTTTCAAGAAAGTTCTACCCTTCGCACGGCGGCTCGCCGGAGACGCTCTTGATGAGCGCCGCCGCCGCCGCGATCTGCTCCTCTGTGCCGTCCACGCCGAGCCAGGCCGAACCTTCCGCGCCGAGGATGCCGCCGCCGGCGATCAACAGCGCTTCCGCGCCGGTCAGCAGTTCGATGGCATCCAGCTCGGTGAAGGTCTCGCCGGGGAGCGGCATGAGGCGCGGGCCGTCCACGTCCGCCGCATTGACGCGCTGCGCCAGCACGTCCACGTCCTCGAAGACGCGCTTCTCCAGGCCGATGGGCACGATCAACTGGACGCGCCGTCCAATGACGGCGGGTACAACTTCCATCACGGTGCCGCCCTGCGGATGGCCGATCTGCACGGCGGCCTGCCCCCGCAAGTCGAGGGCGTTGCCGCCCTTGAGCACCACGTCGCCGCCTTTGAGGCTTTCGGCCACATCGTAGATCGTCTGGCCGCGCTGCCACTGCCCATCCACGATGACCACATCGCCGGGGAACTCGGCGGACGACAACTTCGCGCCCGGCGCGACGGTCACACCCCGCCGGAATCCAGCCCGCGTGAAGCCCTCCGCCTGCCCCAACTCGCCGAGGATTTCTGCGGCCACGTAACCGTTGGTGGTCCCGGCCACAATGACCAGCGTGCCATGCCCCAAAGCGCGCCGCACGTCAGGATGCTGCGCCATGCCTTTGGCGATCAAGCGTTTGCTCATCACAGGTGTCACGTTGAATTGTTTCATCTTATCCTCCTCTCCTCTTAAAATAGCCACAGAGGACACAGAGAACACAGAGAACACAGAGAAATATGAAGAAAAGCTCCGTGTGCTCGGTGTCTCCGTGGTGAAATTTTCATCCAACCGTTGGTGAACCGCCGGTTAATGATGAATTCCCTTGAAAATAGTGATTGGGAATTGGGGATTAGGGATTGGGACAGCCCAATCCCTAATCCCCAATCCCTAATCACTGTAGTGAAAATTTTTATCCGATGTTTGCCTATTATAACCCAATCACGGCTCAGGTCTTCAGGGCGTCCGCGACCACTTCGCACAGGCGGGTCAAACTCAAGGGCTTGAGCAGCCAGGCGGCGGCGCCGGCCGCCGCCAGAGTTTCCTGCTCGGTGGTCAGCGGGTGACCCGTCAACAGGATGACCGGCGTAGTTACCCCTTGTTCCCGTAGCGCGCGCAGCAAGGCGATGCCGCCCATTTCCGGCATCACCACATCGCTGATGACTAGGGCAATATCTCGCTGTGCAGCCAGCAACGCCAGCGCAGCCCGACCGTTGGCCGCCGCCAGGGGGCGATAATGGAGGTCTTCCAGTGCGGCCACCAACGCCTCGCGGGTGGCGGGATTGTCTTCAACCACCAGCACCGTCTCGCCCTGGCCCAGCGTCAACGCGCTTTCGGCGGCATACTTCTCCGAGGTGCCAGAGGACGACGCCAGAGCCGGCAGGTAGATATAGAACGTCGTCCCGTGCCCCACCTGACTGAACACATTGATTTCACCCGCGTGCTGCTTGACGATACCGTAAATCTGCGCTAAGCCCAACCCGCTGCCCTGCCCTACTTTGGTGGTGAAGAACGGCGTGAAGAGGCGCGGCATGTGTTCCGGCGCAATGCCGGCGCCGGTGTCGCTCACCGTCAGGCTCACCCACTCGCCCGGCGCCATTTCGGGCAGGGGGGGCGGCTGCTGCGCCGAGATAATGAGTCGCTCCAGTGCAAATGTCAATTGTCCGCCGCCGGGCATAGCGTCGCGCGCATTGAGGCTCAGATTCAGGAACATCTGCTGCATACTGGTGGGGTCGGCGTTGACGAGGAACTCGTCGCCCTCGTAGTGCAGGGTCAGCGTGATGTTTTCCGGCAAGGTGCGCTCCAACAGCTTAAAGTGCTCTTTCAACAAGGACGCCAGATTCAAAGGGCGGCGTTCCAGTACATTCCGCCGTCCAAAGTCCAGGATTTGCCGGATCAAATGGGTGGCGTGCTGCGCCTGTTGGTGAATGATGCCTAACCGTTCCTGGACGTGTACACTGATCTCCGGCGCACGCGCCAACATCTGGGAATAGAGTACGATGGTCGCCATAATGTTGTTGAAGTCGTGGGCGATGCCCGCCGCCAGTTGGCCGACGGCGGCCAACCGTTCCTGCTGCTGCATTCGCATCTGGATTTCGCGTTCGTAGGTCACATCACGCAACACGAGCGCCCAACCGCCCGGCGCCGACCCGTTCTCAATAGGTCGGGCAATCGCTTCGAACGTGCGGGCCGGCAACGCTGTGGTGTTGATCTCATGCCATAGCCCTTTGGGCGGCGCAACCAACAATTCCGGCAAGGGCCGGTTTCCCAGGTAAGTAAGAGTATCGCCCACCTGTGCGCCCCCCAGGATATTCAGGTCGCTGACCGCCTGAGGGTTTGCCAGAACGATACGCCGGTCGGCGTCGAGCAACAGCAGTCCCTCCGGGACCGTCTCGACAATCTGGCGCATCTGCTGCGCCTGGCGTTGAATGTGCGCCAGCAATTGCGCGCGCTCAGCTTCAAATTGTTTGCGGGTGGTGATGTCGGTGGACACGCCCACCATTCCCGTAGGCGCGCCGCCCGCATCGCGGGTCATCCATACCCTGGACTCCAATATCCGGTCTGTCCCATCAACAAGATAATTGACCACTTCCCCGCACCATTGCCCGTCCCGCAACGTTTGATCAATGATCTGTTGTTGGGTAGCGCCGCGCTGCGGGTCCTCCCCCAGGATGTGGACTGTTTGCCCCACCAACACCTCCCGAGGATATTGCAGCATCTTCATCACGGCGGCGTTAACGTAGGTCATCCGCCCCTCCAAATCGGTGGCAATGATATTGTCCTGGATCTGATCCAACAGCAAAGCCTGGAAACGTAACCTGGCCTCGGCCTCTTTTCGTTGCTCCAATTCCCGCTGGAGCTGGGCGTAAAGTTGCGCGTTGCGCACCGCGATGGCAATTTGATTGGCGAAGGCTTGCAGATGCGTCGCGTGTTGGAGCACATAAGAACCGGGGGTCGCGCTATCCAGATTGATGAACCCCACCGTCCTACCCTCCACCTGGATCGGCGCACCGACATAGGAACGAATCCAGGCGCTCACCGGGGTCACCACCCAGGTCGGATCGGCCTGCGTATCCTGGATGAAATGGGGTTCTCCGGTCGTCGCCATCTGCTGCAAACCGTGGGCATCCGCCAAATCAAAGGAAATCTGTATCACTTGCTCCGCGAACCGGTCTGCAATGAGATCGTAGCCGCGCCCTCGCACAATGCGCGCTTCGGTCATCGCGTCGTTCAACAGCATGATATTGGCCGCGTCGTAGGGAGCGACGCGCGCCACATTGTCCAGGATACGTTCCAGAATTTGATCCAGGTTGAGAGTGCTGTTGATAGTAATAGCCGTGTCACGCAGGGCCTCAATCAACTTGCGCTGATCGTGTTCGGCCAGCGGTGTTACAGAGGAACTGGCAATATAGGATTCAACCCGCGCGAAACGTTGCTGTAACTCGCACTGCTGCCGGAGGCGCGCCAACACCGAGGTCAACTCCGCCGGGTCTACCGGTCGAGTCAGGAAATCTACAATGCCCAGGCGCAGCGCCGCGATGATCCTTTCCTGAACATTGGGGCCGACGAGCATGAGGATAAGGGTCTCTGGAAGGCGAGCGCGCAGCGCCCGCCCCAAAGCCAGGCTGTCCATATCCGCCAACTCCATAGCCAGAAGGGTGAACATGGGCGACTGTGAAACCGCATGAGCGAGCGCAGCCACGCCATTCTGCGCCAACAAAGGAGTATACCCGGCGGCCCCAAGCGCACAGGACAAAGCGGACAAAGTCTGTTCATCGTTATCTACAACCAAGACTGTCTCGGCCATATTTCACCTCAAAAGCGAGAAACTGGCTATGGGAAATTGATGACGTGTACAACTTTCTTGACGACCGATTTCTGATTTCTCTCCGCTGCAAAGTCTAGCACAACAATCTTCGGATGCAATTCAAATCTCAAAAACAGGACTTACGCAAACAGTGGGAATTTACCGCCGAGTGCGCAGAGATCGCAAAAATTTCTTATAGTTGCTCAGCGTCCTCAGCGCTCTCTGCGGCGAAACAAAACATCCGTCTGGCATGAATCCTAAAAAAGAGCGTGGAGGGTGTTTGCGTGTTGGCTATCTTGTATTAAACTCCAGGAAAGGGTAAAGGAGTGTGACCCAATGAAAGGCATTTCCCATTTCATCACCGGCGTCGCCCTCGCCACTTTTTTCCCAGAGGTGGTGCAGCAGGCCGCCCTGGGGGGCTTGCTCCCCATGCTTGGCGGCATCGGCGGCATTCTGCCCGACACGATTGACTTCAAATTCGCCCGCTACTGGGAAAAATTCGACGTCGAAATTGACCCCGGCCCCGCGCCGGACGCCGCCGCCATCGCGGATGCGTTGGTGGACGCCATGCGCGCCGCCTACGCCACCCGCCGCGACCAAAACGTTATCGCCCACACCCTGCGCCTGGGGGCCGACCTCTGGCGGGAGTACGTCATCCGCTTTGACCCGGAAGCCGGCGAAGTCGCTGTCAAAATCGGCCCCCTGGTCAACACCGGGCAAGTCCCCTATGCCGGGACGGAGCCGGAAGGCGCGGCAGAAGTGCGGCGTTTCGTGGGCGTCCCCCTGGTGCATACCTACAGCGACGAATACAAGGTCAACATCTTCAGCGGGCCGACATTTCGCTTTGCCCGCGCGGGCGATAAATTGGTGGTGCATTTCCTCGACTGGCACCATCGCTGGACGCACAGCCTCCTGCTGGCCGTCGGCGTGGGACTTTTGATGGGCCTGCTCATCGGGCTGCTCACCGGCGATTGGCACCTGGGGCGCTGGGGCGGACTCGTCACCTGGCTCGGCTTCAGCGGGCACATTCTGGAAGACCAACTGGGGCACATGGGCAGCAACCTCTTCTGGCCGCTAACCCACCACCGCATTCCCGGCCCCGGCCTGATCCATGCCGGCGACGCCATCCCCAACTTCCTCACCGTCTGGACGTCGCTCGCGCTCATCCTCTTCAACCTGGATCGCTTTTCTGCCACGCCGCACCTGCCACCAGGCCCCTACCTGCTCGGCGCAGTGAGCGTTCCCTGGCTGCTCCTCGGCGGCGCTTACATCGCCGGGAAACTGCGGCAAAAGCGCGCGCAGCCCTCCCCAGAAAGCCAGCGCCAATCCGAACAAATTGCCGAGGCCAAATTACTGGAATTGACCTGATCGTTGCGTATAAAAATTACGTGACACGCCATACTCGCATAAAAAACATGCCATTAGGCGTTCCACGTTTCACGTATGGTATAATTTTCCTTTGTGAAACCATTACCCAACTGGATACAATCGGGACTCTGGGGAAGCTCGTTCGCTCTGGCGCTGCTATTGGGAAGTTGCAAAGCCATTGTCACCCCACCACCTACCCCCACCCCACCCATCGCCGCAAGCGCCACGCCACGTCCCACCGCCACCTTTCTGCCGGGGGCATACCTCACCCCCATTCCGGCCACCCCCACCTTCACCCCCGTCCCTACACCCACTCCCATTGTCCATCAGATCGAATCCGGCGACACGCTTTTCGGAATCGCCATCGAGTACGGTGTAAGTCTGGATGCGCTGCTGGTCGCCAATGGCATCGAAGCCAATGATTTGTTGAGCATTGGGCAGATCATCATCATCCCCACCGCGGAGCCGGAATCCGGCAGCACAACGGGAATGGCGGCGCCGGTTGGCAATCAAATCCTGCCGACACCCACCCCCGTGATGGTGCCGACAACGGGAGTGGCGCTCTACCAGACGCCCGCCGGTGGGTTGTGGTGCCTGGGGGAAGTCGTCAACACCACCGGCGGCCCGCTGACCAACCTCCAACTCCAGGTTGTACTGGTCGCGGCTGATGGCACGCCGTTGCTGGCGCGCACCACACTGGCCGCCGCCGACTACCTCGCGCCAGAAGCACGCACGCCGTTTGCCGTGCTCTTTGAACAACCGCCGGCCGGGGTAGCCGACGTTACTGTCGTATTGCTGCGCGCGGAGGCAATCAGCGCGATCACGGCTGCCTTTGTGCCCCTGGATGTGACCGATGTGATCGGCGGCGTCTCCGGGCCGCAGTATCGAGTGACCGGCGCCCTCAGCAACCACACCGGCTATACCGTTTCACGCATCGCCGTCGTCATCACGCTCTACGACAGCAACGCGCGGGTCATTGGCTATCGCGAAAAAGTCACAACAGAAGAGATTCTGCTGGAAAATGGGCAAAGCCGCGCCTTTGACGTGCTGCTCACGCCCCAGGGGCTGGATGTTCCTGCGGACTTCCAGGTCATCGCCTGGGCGGTAACACAATAAGAAATAGGAGATAGGTGAGTGGAAATCGGAAATCAGTTACCAGTTTCCAACTTTGAGCTTCCAAAGAGGAATTTCTCATTAACCGGCGGTTCACCAGCGGTTGGATGAAAATTTTCACCACAAAGGACACGAAGGACACAAAGGGTTTTCTCTGTGAACTCTGTGATCTCTGTGGCTATTTTCAGAGGAGTAACTAACACATGTCAATGAATTGGCTATGGGGATATTGGTTCCCGGTCGGCTTGCTGCTGCTGATTTGGGGAGGATTACCGCCGCACAAGGCACGGCGTGTCACGCCACTGGCTGTGTTGGCCGTGGCGCTGAGCACATTGAGCTATTGGGCCGTCGGCTTTGCGCTGCACCTGGGCGGCGCGCACGCGATCAACCCGGACGATCCTACCCTGGCCGGGTTGAACATGCTGCTCGCGCCCCTCGGCGCGGAATGGGGGCTGGCCGGGATCACGGGTTTCTTCCTGGCCGGGACGACCGCGACGGCCAACGTATACGCGCTCTTCCTGGCGTACTTGCCAGTGATGACGGCGGCGACCGTGCTCGTGGTGCTGGCCCTGTCTGACGCACGCCGCTGGCTCGTCCTTGTGGCAGGCGCACTGACCGGCGCCGTCATTGTCCCCGCTGCCGCGTGCTGGTTGTGGGGGGGAGGCTGGCTGGCGCACCTGGGCGCGACCTTGACCTTGGGCCACGGCTTTGCCGACTTCGGCGGCAGCGCGCTGCTTATGTGGCTGCCGGGGATGTTGGCGTTGGGGTTCCTCATCGCGCAGCCGCGTAGCGGCGACCCTGAACCACCCTCCGCCCCCCCGCCGGCGCACTTCCCCTTATTGGCAAACCTGGGCGTGCTGTTCCTGGGAATCGGCTGGTGCGGTTGGACGCTGGCCGGCCCCTTTCACCTTTCCGGCGTAACATGGGATCTGGGCCGCACTGCGGTGAGTGCACTGCTAGGCATGGCCGGCGCCACGCTGACGGCGCAACTGTACGCCTGGCTGGTAACAGGCGAGTTAGAATCGTTGCTGGCGGCGCGGGGAATTGCGGCCGGATGGGGTGCGGCGCTGGCCGGCGCGCCCTTTCTGGCGCCTTGGGCCGCTTTAGTGGTGGGCTTGCTGGCCGGCTTGAGCTTCTCCCTGCTGCTGTACATGATTGAGACGCACCTGCGCCTGCGGGATGCTTCCGCCGTCGTCGCCTTGGGCGTGAGCGGTGGGCTGTGGGGACTGCTCAGTGTCGGGCTGTTTGCCGACGGTAAGGCGGGGCAAGGCCTGAATGCCATCGGCGCGAGCATCGGCAGCGATCCAGGTTTGGGCGTCGCCGGATTGATCGGCGGCAATTGGAAACAGCTCCAGGCGCAGTTGGTTGGGATCGTCGCCATTGGACTGTGGGGTTTACTGTGGGGTGGGCTGCTTGGTTTCCTGAACGCGCCACGGCGGCCCTTCCGCCGCGCCGCCGTCCCTGAAGTCGCCGAAGCAAAAGTGGCAGCCATCACGCCGCCAGCAGAGACAACAGAAACCGAAACCCCTTCGATAGATGGAACAGATCCAACGGAAACCAGCTAATCCGTTGCAATCCGTTGATAAAAAAGGACAAAAGAACCATGCGAGTCATAGCCGGAAAAGCTAAAGGCCGTCAGCTACGAGACGTGGCGGGGCCAGGAACGCGCCCGATGACCGACCGGGCCAAGTCCGCGCTCTTCAGCATCTTGGGAAATGACGTACAGGGCGCGCGCTTTTTGGATTTATTTGCCGGCACCGGGCAGGTGGGCATTGAGGCGTTAAGTCGTGGGGCGGCGCGGGCGGTTTTTGTGGAAATGGGCGCCGCGGCCCTCCGCGCCATCCAGACCAATTTACAGTGGACCTCCCTGGAAGCCGACGCGCAGATTGTGCGGGCGGATGTTTTCAAATACCTGTCCGATGCGCCGCAAGCGTTCGATTACGTCTACGTCGCCCCGCCGCAATATCGCGGGCTGTGGGTGCAGACATTGCAGTTATTGGACACAATCCCGGATTGGCTGGCCGAAGATGGCTGGGTCATTGCCCAGATCAACCCGGTAGAATACGCACCACCAGATCTGCACCGCCTGACCTTGTTCGACCAACGGCAATATGGCGGCGTGATGTTGTGTTTTTACACCCTGTAAGCTCCCTCCGCCCTCCCATCGCACCGTCGCCCCCTCTCCCCCTGCCGATCATACACCCCCCCTACTCCGCCGCACATTGGCTCGCTGCCCCGAGGTCGGGAGCAACCCAGTAAGAATCCGGTTTTCAACAACCGGATTTCCATCGTACAGGTCTATGTTTTGTTAGTTTTTTGTAAGTTCACAACCACTTCGCACGGTGTATTTGCAAATTTACTCCTTCTCCTTATAATGGTGGCACACATTAGCAAGACGTGGGGAAACTGCCGGCTAAAAGCCGCGCACCCAAATCCCCAAAAACGCCTTTAATCCATCCCCAGGAACGGGGACAGGCGCGAACAGATCAATTCACCCATAGAGATACGGGTGAAAGCAAACAAATGGAGCAGTTTTGAAGAAGCATTGTATTCTATTCCTGGTAAACTCCCATTCCGTCGAGGTGGAGTTGACCCCTAACTTGCTCAAGCACTATACCGTGACGGCTGCGCGGTCGCGGCGCAATGCCATTCAATGCTTGGATGCCAATGCCATTGATCTGACACTCATCCACATCCCCTCCTTACGGTTCGACCTGACACGATTTTGCGATGACACACGCGGACGCTGGCCCAACATCCCCCTTTTCTTCCTGCTTGACAAGGGGATGCGCCTGGATCAGTTTCCTCACGCGGATGGTTACTTGCGCGTCCCCTTCACGGCGCGGCAATTGTTGCAACGGCTGTCCCGTGTACTCCCGGAACACCTGGGAGAAATTGTGGCCTGGCAGAATCTACAGTTGGATACCGAAGGGTATCGCTTAATGTGGAATGCAAAACAAATTCCTTTGACAGCCAAACAGGCTACCCTGATGCTGGCTTTCTTGAAGACCCCTGAAGAGACCCTCTCCCGCGCGCGGCTGATGCAGGATGTATGGGGCACCGACTACCTGGGTGATACCCGGACATTGGACGTACATATCCACTGGTTGCGCCAATCCCTACAACAATTACAAGCGCCATTCGAGCTTAAAACAGTCCGAGGCAAAGGCTATTACCTGTCAGCCACTCAGGAAACCTGAAGCTTTTTTTCGTGTTTGGGCTTGATCCAGAAATGAAAAGCTACGCACTGCCGGCAATGTTAGCCGCACCTAACCGGCGCAGCCAATCGTTGCAATATTTTGATGAGCGTGCGCAGGATAACGATCACTTAAAGCGACATACCTTATGAATGTTGATAAAGGCGAACCGCTAACTGACCAGCAATTAGTGCAACAATTGAGGGCAGGCATTCCCGCCGCTGTACAAAGATTGGTAACGCTTTATAGTGATGATGTTTACCGCTTTGTATACAATCAGGTGGGCGGCTCAGCTCAGGATGCGGAAGATATTGTACAGGAAACCTTCCTGGCGGCCTTGAAGGCCATTCAGTATTTCCGAGGACAGAGCAAACTGCGCACCTGGTTATTCAGCATTGCTGCGCATAAAGTGGCCGATCAGCATCGCCGCCATGCGCGCGAACCTCACATTGACTTTCAGGAAGTTCCTGATACGTTGTTAGCCGACACCCCACTGCCGGAACAACACCTGGAACATATGGAAATTTGCCAGGCGGTGCGGCAGGCTTTGCGACAGCTTCCCCCACATTACCGTACCGCGCTAGTGCTTAAATATGTTGAACTGGCGCCGGTTCAAGAAATCGCCAAAATTATGGCGCGCAGCGAGAAAAGCATTGAATCCATTCTGGTGCGGGCGCGACGCCTGCTAGGGGAATTGTTTGAGGCAAATCATGACGGATGAGCGGGAAGAACACATCCAGCGATTGCTCGGCGCATTGGCTCACGAACCGGTCCAGGCCAGTGAATCCCTGAAAGAGCGTCTGGTGCAGGCGCTCTGGGAGGAGCAAACGCGCCGCGCCGCTGCGCCGGCCTTCTGGCGCGCGCTGTGGGTGCCCTGGCCGGCGGCTCCCCGTTGGGCCTACCTCGCGGTCGGGCTGCTGCTGGGCCTCTGTTTCTTCGCTATCGCAGCCTGGCCCGTTGACCGCGCCATCTTGCAAGTCCAGCAGGGCGTCGTTCAGGTGCAAGACTCCCCTGGCTTGCTATTCCCCTGGGGACACCGGCCCAACTTCGTGAACCAACAACAGGACATCAAAGTTACGGAAGGCGCCGCCATCACTTTGCCGGAAGACGGCGCTGCCGTACTCTCCTTCTTCAATCGCAGTCAAGTGGAACTGTCGCCCGGCACCCAGATGACGTTAACCCAGGCACAACCCGGTTCCCTGTGGCAACCGCCCGCAGTGCGCATGCAGGTGGAAACCGGCGAGGTCCGCGCCGAAGTGGCCCATTTGCGCTCGCCGGCCGAACGCTTCGAGGTCACACTCCCCACCGCCCTCGTCAGTGTGCGCGGAACGATTTTCCGCGCCTGGGTGATCTCGGCCACGCACACCTGCGTCGCCACCGACGAAGGTATCGTGCTTGTCCGCCTGGTAGACCCCACTCAGGGATACCCCGAAATTGAAGTGCCGGCCGGCTACGAAGTTCACGCAATCCTGGGCCAACCCCTCAGCGTGCAGCCACAGGGTGCGGCGCGCCCTGAGAGGGTCGTCGCAACAGTGCCGGGCGCCCCCAACACTGCCGCTTCAGCCGCCCCGACGTCTCCCCCTACCCCATCGCCCACCCAGACCACCCTTCCTCTCTTGACGGCAACACCGCCGCCGGCAACACCCTCGGAAATGCAGGTTCCCGCCAGCCTGACACCAACGCCGGTCATAACACCGGGCCTCGTCCCCACCCTGAGCACAACCGACAACCTCACGCCGGCCATGACGATGACACCTGTTGCGCCACAAGCGGACGAAACCGACAAAAATACGTCGCCAAAAGCTGATACTTATAGCGACCTCGTACTGCTCCAAACCAGCGATCCCAACCCGGCCGCCGCCGATGGGAAATTGCTCTACACCCTGAAAGTCCGCAACTACGGGAATGGGACGGCAGAAAGAGTGATCGTCACCAACACATTGCCGGCTGAAGTGAGGCTTATCACCACCACCTTCCCCGTCACACAGAACGCCGAGACTTTCGTGTGGCCCCTGGGAACGTTGGCTCCCGGCGAGGAACGCATGTTGCTGGTCAAGACACAAGTACAGCCGTGGGTCACACAGCCCTTCACCAACACCGCCTGGTTGAGCAGCGCCACCCACGACGCCCATTCGCGTAACAACCACAACTTCAACGTAACGCAGGTAACAACAGCAACCGATCTGGTGATTACCCGCATGGAATTCCCCGGCATTGTAAGCGCCGGCGATGTGGTGACATGCGTGTTGAACTACGCGAATCTCGGCCCGGCAGCCGCTCGCAGTGTGAGCATCGCTTTGACGCTGTCGCCCAACGTCCGCTTCGAGAACACCATCAGCGCGCAACCGCTGCTGCACTTCATCCCTGCGCCATCCGCCGACGGCAATGGCACACTGATGCTAGGCAACGCGCAGCCGCAACGATGGACGCTGGCGGAACTGCCCGCCGATGCTTCCGGGCAATTGATCTTCACGGTAAAGATCGCGCCGGAGACACTGGGCTGGCTGACAAACACCGTTTCTATCGGCAGCCCGGCGCCAGACCCGCAATCCTTCAACAGCCACTACCGCCAAACCCTATGGGCCGCGCGCTTTGCCGATCTGGCAATCACGCGTTTCGAGACATCTGGCGATGTTGTAACCGGCGAGGTGCTGGCCTATTCCCTTGATTACACCAACCGCGGCCCGTGGGCGGCGGATGACGTGGTCATCACCGGCATCTTGCCGCCCGGTGTGACCTTTGGAGGCATGATGCAGGGGGGGGATTTAAGCACGCCGACATTAAGCGAGCAAAAACTGGTATGGACAACGCCCGCTCTGCTGCCGGGCGGCGCCGGCTCCCTGGTATTCACGGCGACGGTACACCGCGCCACCGCCGGGTCGCTGCTGCATACGGCGACCATTGACAGCGCTACCGCTGAAGCTCGCCCCGGCGACGAGCGCGCATCCGCTGCCGCTACTGTGCGCGCCCCGGCCCTGCGGCTTGATGCTGCGCTCGCGCCGGCCCAGGTCGCGCCGCGGATGCCGTTCACGCTCACCGTCCAGGTCACCAACACCGGCGACGCCCCATTTGCAACGGGCGCGCTCGCACTGACGCCAACGTGGCCGCTCTCTGTGACGTATCTGACAGTGGAGAATACGGAACTGCTCTGGACGAATACCGCGCCCCTGACGCCGGGACAGAGCCTCTCATACACTCTGTCCCTATCGGCGACGGACGAGATCGCACCGGGACTCTATCTGGGCGCGGTGGCAGTCACAGGCGAAGCGCCCGCCGGGACGCTGATCGCCCGGCGAACGGTGACATTGACCGTTGCCACCCCCTCCGTAACGCTGACCCAGGCGGTCGCCCCGCTCAGTGCGCTCGAACCAGGGACGCGCACCGTGACGTTCACCGTGACGCTGGTGAACGATGGGCCGGCGCCGCTGACGGCGCTGCCCTTGCAGGACTTCTATCCCGGCGATACGCTATGCTTCGTGGCGGCCTGGCCCGCCCCCGACACCATCAGTCCTACCGGGATGCTGCTCTGGTCTGACCTCATATCCGCCACCGAGGCCGACGTCGGACTCGCGCCGGGTGTAGCCCTCAGCGTGACGGTGGTGTTTGCGGCGCCGCCAACGTTCGATCCCACTACACCATTGCTGCACACGCTCATTGTCACCGGAGGGCGCGATCTGTACGGAAACATCCCTGCACCAGCCCTCAGTCGCATGCTCATGAGACTTCACCACGTCTACATTCCAATGATTTTACGTCGCCGATAGTCTGCGCCTTAAATCCAAAGCGCAGTTTCCATCGTAAAAGGACGGGGGCGGATAATATTATCCGCCCCCGTGATATTCAATTGGCAACTCAATTAAAATTTTGCGCCCCCCACACTTCCCTACAACCTCTGGCAGATCAGACTTCCCATTTCCTTAGTATGGGTCAGCTTCGTTCCATCAGTGTAAATATCCCGCGTGCGATACCCCGCCGCGACCACATCCGCGACAGCCTTTTCGACCGCAGCGGCCTCTTCATTCAAGCCCAACGAATATCGCAGCAGCATTGCCGCGCTCAAAATCGTCGCCAGCGGGTTGGCGATGCCTTTGCCGGCGATGTCGGGCGCGCTGCCATGAATCGGCTCGTAGACGCCGTTCTTGCCCTCACCGAGCGACGCCGACGCCAGCATCCCCATCGAGCCGGCCAGCATTGAGGCTTCGTCCGTGAGGATGTCGCCAAACATGTTCTCGGTCACGATTACGTCGAAGTCCGCCGGGCGGCGCATCAAGTGCATCGCGGCGGAGTCCACGAGCATGTGCTCCAACGTCACGTCGGGATACTCGGCGGCGATTTCCACTACGACGCGCCGCCACAGCCGCGAGGCCGCCAGCACGTTGGCCTTGTCAACCGACGTGACCTTCTTCCGCCGCAGCCGCGCCAGCTCGAAGGCTTTGCGGGCGATGCGGCGCACTTCGTCGCCGGAGTAGACCATTGTGTCGTAGGCCGAGTCGTCGTCCGGGGTGGCCTCCTTGCGCGGGCCGAAGTACAGCCCGCCGGTCAGCTCGCGCACGACGACGAGGTCAACGCCATCCAGCCGCTCCGGGCGCAGCGGGGAGGCGTCGCGCAATTGCGGGAAAATCTGCACCGGGCGCAGGTTCGCGTAGAGCGCCAGCCCCTTGCGCAGGCCGAGCAGCCCTTGTTCCGGGCGCACTTTCGCGGTGGGATCGTCCCACTTCGGCCCGCCGACCGCGCCGAGCAGCACCGCGTCGGCGCGCTGGCAGGCGTCCAGCGTGGAAGCGGGCAGCGGATCGCCCATCGCGTCAATGGCGCAGCCGCCGATGAGGTGATTTTCGAATGTGAACGTGTGGCCGTACTTCTGCGCGACGGCCTGCAAAACTTTGACGCCCTCGGCGACGACATCCACACCGATGCCGTCTCCGGGGATGGTGACGATGGTGGCTTGCATAGAGTTCTCCTTGTGTTTTTGGTTTTGGCCAATTACGAGTTTGGCGAATACACTTTCATTTCTGCTACTTCTGCCTCCGGCGCGATCAGCCAAACGAAATCCCGCATATCTTCCAGATGACGCCGTAATCCCTCTGTCGCAATGCCCTCCGGCGCATAAACGGTGAACAGCATGTTGCATGTATCCACCGTGACCTGCGTGCGCGCATCCGGCCCGTAGATGATGCTGGATAGAACGCCTTTGGCGTCGGCAATGAACATATCGCCGGGCTTGAGCGTCTGCTCCTCGTTATTCATCATCACGTAACGCTCATTGCCGTCCGCCACGTTGATGCTGATGGGCGGCTGCACCACGTCCAGGTCGTGAACGGCGGTCAGCAGGAAGTTCTTGAGTTCACCCATAAACATCGTCTCCACCAGCGCGGCGACGCTTGGGATGGGTTTGTCTTTGAGCGCGACGGATTCCAGTTGCAGTTGGACGTGGTAGGTTTTCTTGAAGCGTTTGTAATAGGCCGCGTACGCCTGCATTTCGGGCAGGGCCTTGATGTCGTCACGGCTTTTGCCCGCGAACCGCGTGCGCAGGTCGGCTTCCAGGGCGGCCTTGCGCGCTTCCAATGCCGGGCACGTCGCCGGATTGGCGACATTTCGCATCGCCAAGATGCCGATGGCGGCGGTGGGGTAGGTGGTTTTCCAGGGTTCGGCTAAGGTAAGCATCGTTTCTTACGCTATCCCCCGCAGCACATCCCCGCGCCGGACGTCATCCTTCCCCACGCCGCGCAACAGCATACCGACGTTGTCGCCAGCAACAGCCTGAGTTTTGACCTTCTTGAACATCTCGATGGCATCCACTACCGCCCGCGTGACCCCATTCGCGTTGTGAATTTCGATGGTCGCGCCTTTGGCAATGCTGCCGGATTCCACGACGCCGGTGACGACGGTGCCGCGATTTCTGATACTGAACACATTCTCCACCGTCATCTGGAAATCGCTGCTGGCGGCGCTGCTATCGGGGCGGAACTCGACTTCGGCTCCCGTTGATGAAATTTCCGCTGTCTCGCGCGCCTCCGCCCAGGTGTGCCCACATTCCTTGCAGCGGAAAGTGGCGTCTCCTGATGATTGGCTACGGGAAAGGAACGCGCGCATCAAGGGGAGGGTGAGCAGCAGGTCGGCGACGACCAGGGCGACGATCAGCGGCGCCGGGTTTTCCACCATGCCGGAGAAGGCGACGACCAGAATCGCGGCGTCCACCACCAGCATCGGCACGACCCAGATGAAGATGCTCTTGGGTTTGGCGATAACAATTTCAGAACTGTAACATTGTGGACATTGGGATTGCATAGTCACCTCACGGAGTCTTCTCTTAACACCACCGACGTTGCCACCTGCCGCTCCGGAATATCCCAATATTCCCGCAGCAGGCGCTCTTTCTCTTCCCACGAAACTTGCTGGAAGCCGTGCTTCTCGTAGAAGCGGATGGCCCACGTGGCGCCGGCCCACGTCCCGATGAGCACAGGCCGGGTGGCAAGGGCGCGCAGGTGCGCCAGCAGTTTGCTGCCGATGCCCTGCCCGCGCCGCGCGGTGTAGACGTAGGCGTGGCGGATGAGCGTGACGTCCTTCACGTCCTGAATTCCCATCACGCCGATGAGCGCGCCATCCTCTTCATAGCCCCAAAAGCGTACGCCCGCGTCCATCTCGTGGCGCAACTCCTCGCGGGGCATGTACGGCTCGTGCCAGCGGTCCGCCGGGATCGCGCCCTTGTACGCCTGCGCCGCATCGTTGACAATGGCATAGATGGTTTCAAAATCCTCAGAAGTACATACTCGAATCATAGTGGTTTCCCTCGCAGATAGAACGAAGTCGTCCGTCCCCTCTTACTCCCTACTCCCTACTCCCTACTCCCCATTCTCACTTCACCCCGCCAAACACGGCAAAAATTCCGTATTTGTAAAAACAATCCACGTCTCTGAACCCCATTTTGTGCAATAGTTCCAATTGGTCAAATAGCCCGCTGGGCTTGTTTTCCGGTTTGCGCTCGTACTGTGCCGGCAGTTGCACATAGGTTCCGACTTCGTTTCCCATCCCGTTGCGGCAGAGCGTCTCGTCAATCCAGTCCACCCACATCTGGAATTGCCACTGCTCGCTGCGCTCCGACGTAGGCCGCACGACGTCAATGTTGACGAACAAGCCGCCGATTTTCAGCTCACGGTACACTTTGGCGTACATCCGGCCCTTGTCGAAGAAATCCAGGTGATGGATGGCGTTGCTGGAGAAAATGCCGTCATACTTCGCATCCTCCGGCGCGCGGTCCAGGTAGGCCTCGAAAGTCTGCTGGATGAAATGGATAGTCTCGCCGGGCAACCTCTGCCTGGCCTTGTCCAGCATCGCAGCAGAACCATCGAGCAAGTGATAAACGTTGTCCGGCTGGCAATGGCGCATCTGCTCCGTGATGGCGCCATCGCCACATCCCAAATCCAGGATGTGACGGCCCTGCTGCCGGTCGCCAAAATGATAGCGGAAGAGATCCAATAGCAGCTTGGTGGTACGCCGCCGCTCAACGATGATGACGTCGGCGGTGGCGACGTACGTTTCGCCTTGCGCGTCGCCGCTCAACCAGGTATTGGTCGGATCGCTTTTTGCCATCGCTCACGGCCTCGTACAGATGTAAGTCGCGCCGAAGCCTTCGCCGTACTCGGCTGCGTCAATCTGAAACCCGGCGCGTTCCAATAGCGCCTCCATCACCCAATCGAAGGTGCTGTACTCGTCGCGGATGTGGGTGGCGACCTCGGCGGCAAATTCCACGTTGGTCTTCTCGCGGATGTCCTGCTCCCAGGCGTCGAAACGTGCCTCGTAGCCGTCGAGGTCGCCAGGGAAAACGATGTCGAACAGATAAAACTTACCACCGGGCTTGAGCATTGCCGTCAGTCGTCTCAGCCCAACTTGCTTCCAGAAGTCCGGCAGATGGTGCAGCGCCGCCGCCGAGACGATGGCGTCCGCCGGCTCGCAGGTATGCTCGTAACTCAGAAAACCCCCGTGACAGAAACTGACATTGTGCAATCCGGCGCGCTCAGCTTTTTGGCGGGCGTAAGCCAACATCGCCTGCGAGACATCCACGGCGTAGACCCATTTACAGCGCCGGGCGATGTGCAGCGCAAACGCGCCGGTGCCCGCGCCTATATCTATCACCGTGTGCTCCGGCCCCAACGCCAGCCGTTGAATGACAGCAGCCGTGGTCTTCTCGTAGTCGCGGAATTTCTCGTGCCGTTGGTCGTAGACCGCAACCTGCGCCGGGTCGCTGTAATCCACGCCTGAGTGCTGAATTTCGTTGTAGAACCATGCCGGATTGGTATTCATAGCAACTTCCTTGAAAATAATCTCAACGGATTG
>JAKQHY010000075.1 GCA_029555965.1 Chloroflexota bacterium
GCCGTCGGCCCGGACACCGGCGGCGTGACCGGCGGGATGCCGGAGGGCACAGTGTATCTGTACGTGTTCGATCAGAGTGTCGCCGCAGAGGCATACACACTCACCGTCGCTACCGTGGGACAGGGGGTGGTCAACCGCGATCCGCAAGGCAGCATCATCCTACCCACCAGCGCCAGCTACGCGCCGGGTATGGTAGTCATGCTCACAGCGGAACCCGCCGCCGGCTGGACGTTCAGCGGTTGGTCGGGCAGCCTGACGGGCAACGCCAACCCCGCACAGCTCACAATGAGCGCGGACCGCGCGGTTACGGCGACGTTTGTAACAGAAGCGGATGAATTCCATATTTACTTGCCGCTGGTGTTGCGTCAGCAATGAAGGGTACGCCACCCTGAGCATAGCGAAGGGCCGCTTGTCTTCAACGGCAAGCGGCTTCGCTGCATCTAGTATGATGGCTATACCCTCAATCTGGGGAGGTTATAGATGCAGTCTAAATCCAAAATCACGCGTCATTGGCTTCGCCTACGCGCCGCCTTATTCAAGGAAAAGCATGTTGTCATGTCTCAAAAAACTAGCGATAGTTGGGAGTTGGAAGACCCGGCGACCTTTGAGGGCACAGACGAAGAAATCTTAGCCAAATTCCGTGAAATCCGTGACCAGATTATGGAGTGCGTCAAGGGCTTTATGGTGCAAGAAAGCAAATCCGGATAGGTCCGTAGCGCATGCGCCGCTCACGGAGGAGCTGAAAGCCTTGTTCATGGCGCGCCAGGAGACGCTCGGCCCCATTCCCCTGCTGATTCTGTTGGCCTACCTGGTCGCTATCGGCATGGCGATCTTCCGCCCGCGACTCGGGAAACGTGTACTTGAACGGTGAGGTCTTGTCTTATGAGGAGGTTCGGATGGTTGCACCTGTCATAAAAGCGCTCACGACCCTCAGCAGCCTGATCACGGTTGGCTTTGGGGTGTGGCGCTTGTTTGTCCCCAAACTATTGAATTTTCCCTGGTACGCCTATGTAATCATTGGTATTGGGATCTCTTTATGCGTTGGCGGCCTCATGGGCATAACCACAAAGGCGTTGTGGTTACTCCACACAAAGAGAACCGTGGGCGTGATCTTCGGTCACGAGACTTACGCCAACCCAACCAATGCCAGGCCGCGCTACTCCCCCATGCTTCACTACCAAACGCCGTCCGGTGAAACGTATACGCTGACCTCTAAAATAAATTGGGGTAAACCCTTCTACGAGATGGGTACCGAAATGCCCGTTGCCTATCATCCCTACAATCCGGAGAATGCCGAAATAGCCGACTTTCTCAATCTCTGGATGCTGCACGTTGGTCTGGTGCTTGAAGGCGCGCTGTTGGTGGTGATGACCGGGGTGTATGCTCTCACATTTTAGTCGTTGGAGAAGGATACTATGCGCTTGGAAATGATCACACAGACGCCGACCACCGCCGCGCGTCCCACGCCGATCTTGTTCGTCCACGGGATGTTTCACGCCGCCTGGTGCTGGTCCGAACACTTCCTGCCGTTCTTCGCGCAACACGGTTATACCGCGCACGCGCTGAGCCTGCGCGGGCACGGCGGCAGCGCAGGTCACGAACGCCTGCGTTGGACGCCCCTGGCAGACTACGTCGCCGACGTGGCGCAGGCGGTGGATCAGATGGAGCGCAAGCCCATCCTGGTCGGCCACTCGATGGGTGGGCTGGTTGTCCAGAAGTTTCTGGAGTCCCACGAGATGCCGGCGGCGGTCCTGCTCGGCTCCGCGCCGCCCCGGGGACTTCTGCGCGCGTCCCTGCGCATCGCGCGGCAAAATCTGCGAGCCTTCTTGGAGGTCAGCCTCACCCTCAACTTGTGGCATCTCGTCCGCACGCCGGAACGATACGGCAAGATGTTCTACGCCGCCGGTTTCCCGGCAGAGACCTTGCAAACCTACCACACCCAGGTGCAAGAGGAATCGTTCCGCGCCTACGTGGACATGCTCGGCTTCAACTTGCCGCGCCCGGAGAAGATCAAGACGCCGCTGTTGGTGCTCGGCGCGGCGGAAGACATGTCGATTTCACCCGCCGAAGTCGAGGCGACGGCGCGCGCGTATCACACTCGCGCGGAAATCTTCCCGGCGATGGGCCACGCGCTGATACTGGACACCGGCTGGCAGGCCGTGGCGCAGCGCGCGTTGGAGTGGCTTGATCAACTGCCCACCCCACAATCTGCTTAATCGGCGCAATCGGCTGGCAAAATGGCCGATTGCGTGGATGTGTAATATGAGAAATTTCACTCAACAGCAAGTACAAGGAGAAAAAATGAAAGCACGAAGTTTACTCAAATGTCTCGTTATCGTTTGCGCCTTGTGCGCATTGGGCGTGCTGGCCCTGCAAGTGAGCGCGCGGAATAAGACCGAGTCCCCTACCGCGCCCCAGACGGCCCTCGGCACGGCCTTCACGTACCAGGGCCAATTGCTGGACAATGGTTCCCTGGCGAACGGCAGCTACGATTTCCGCTTCACCGTCTACGACGTCGCCGCCGACGGCTCGCCCCTGGCCGGGACGGCGCCGCTGACCCTCACCGCCGTGACCGTTGCGCAAGGGCAATTCACCGTCCAGCTCGACTTTGGCGACATCTTCGAGAACGAACAGCTTTACCTGGAGATCGCTGTGCGCCCTGGCGGCAGCAGTGAGGCTGTTACCACGCTAGCACCCCGGCAGGCCATTTCGCCGGTCCCCTACGCGCGCTATGCCCTCCGCTCCGGCAGCGCGGATACGGCCGCCAGTGTGCCCTGGGACGGGGTGAGCGACAAGCCCGCCGACCTTAACTGGCGCAGCCTGTACGTGCCCGCCGCCGCGTTGAATTACACGCCCGGCGGCGAACTTGAGATGCGCGAAAGGGGTGGATTGCGCTGGCCCGGCACTGCAACTGAATTGGCGGGCTTTGGCATCCCCCAACCGGACGACTGGGATCAGACCACACCCTTCACCGTCACGCTCTACTTTGCCCTCTACACCGCCAGTGAACCGGGCTATGTGCGTTGGCGATTGCACGCCGGCAGCAGTCAGCTTAATTGGCCGGCCGACGATTCCGCTACAGGCTGGGATCAAATACACTACGGCGCAGAGGAAGATGCCGCCTTACTGGGCTATGGTACAGCTACTGGGTACAGTTATTTGATGAAGAGCCAATCCTGGGTTTCCAAATGGGCGGCCAATACGGGGAGTTGGTATTTTGGCACATCTCCCAGCACGGGCAATACCTTTGGCAAGAGTCCCATGTGGTTTTTCTACTTTGAACGCGGGTATATCGCAAATAGTGGCAACAGCAATGGCGAAACGTACGATGGCGTGATGTATGTCGTCGGGGCCGAAGTCACCTATCGGGCTGTTCCTTAAGCGGAGGTATCCTATGTCTCAATTACGCATTGGTTTCACATTGCTAGGGCTGATCCTCTTGCTTGGCGCAATCACGGCGCTGACCGCGGCCCAAACCACCGGCTATCGCCTGGATTGGTGGACGCTCGACAACGGCGGCGGCGCGAGCGCAGGCGGACGTTTCGCCGTCACCGGCAGCATCGGGCAGCCTGATGCCAGCGCTGTTATGCAAGGCGGCGCGTATAGCTTGAGCGGCGGGTATTGGGGCGCTGCGGGCCATGCCAAAATTTTCTTGCCCCTGATCCTGCGTTAACACTTTACCTAATTCAAGAGGACAGAAACTATGTTGAAACGATTTTTACTCGCGATACTTTGCTTTGCATTGCTGGCCGCTTGTACCGGGGCGCCGCGTCCTGCTGCGCCGTTGCGCTCAGAATCAGTCAGCGCGGCCCTGCCGATAACCGGCAACTTTGCCCAGGCGTTTATTCCCAACGCGGGGCAGAGCGCAGCGGAGGTGTTGTTTCAGACCGGGATGGGGATGGGGACGATCTTCTTCACTGCGAATCAGGTCTGGTTGTCCCTGGCGCAGCAATCGTTGGCAGTCGAGTTCCTGGACGCCAATCCTGACGTGGCGGTCGCCGGGACGCAGCCCATGGCCGGGCGGGCCAATTACCTGCTCGGCAACAACCCGGCGCGCTGGCAGACGGCCCTGCCGCTTTACACCCACGTCACGTACACCGACCTCTACCCGGGCGTTGACCTGGACTACACCGCGCAGGCGGGACGGTTAAAGGGAACGTACACCCTTGCGCCCGGCGCAAACCCGGCGTTGATTCGCTGGACGTATCGCCAGAGCGACGACGTGACGCTCGACGCCGCCACCGGCGATCTGACGCTCACGTTGGGCGCACGACAAATCAGCGAACTGGCGCCGTCCGCCTGGCAAACAGTGCGCGGGCAGCGTCGGGAAGTCGCCGTGCGCTATACTCTGGCCGAAGATGGCCGCGTCGGCTTTGCGCTGGGCGACTACGACGCGCGCCTGCCCCTGGTGATTGACCCGTTCCTGGTGTACGCTACCTATTTTGGCGGCGACGGTTTTGACACAGCCTTCAAAGTTGCCGTGGATGCGCAGCAGAATGTCTATGCCGTGGGGTACACCACCTCGACCAATTTCCCCGGCGCGGGGCAGCCGCAGCCGGATTTCGGCGGCGGTTCTCTGCTAGGAGACGTGTTCATCCTCAAGCTCAATGCCGCCGGCAACGCAGTCGTGTACGCCACTTACCTGGGCGGCAGTGAGAACGACATGGGCGATTCGATTGCGTTGGATGCGAACGGCGCGATGTATCTCAGCGGCGTGACCTATTCTGACGATTTCCCGCTTCGCAACGCCTACCAATCCAATTTTAACCAGGGGATGCAAACATGCTCTACCCCCCCTTGTCCGGATGCGTTTGTCGCCAAGCTCAATGCGGCCGGCGACGCATTAGTCTTCAGTACCTACCTGGGCGGCGGCAGTTACGAGAACGGCGGGTTGTCGGACGGGGGCGACGCCCGCAGTGGCAGCTCCGGTATTGATGTGGACGCGGCCGGCAATGTCTACGTCACCGGCATGACCGCCTCAAGCGACTTCCCTATGGCGAATGCTTACGCCGCCGCCATCGGCATCGGCACGAAAGCCTTCTTCAGCAAGTTGAGCGCGGATGGGCAACAGCTGTTATACAGCACGTTTGTCCAGGGGCCAACGGGCAACGAATACAGTGCAGGGATAGCCGTCGTAGATGCGTCGCACGTCTACGTGGCCGGTTCCACCACATCACCGGATTTTCCCACGCGCAATCCCTTGCAAGCCGCTTCGGGCGGTTATCAGGACGTGTTTATCATGCAGTTTGATACCACACAGTCAGGGGATGCTTCCTTGACCTACAGCACCTACTTCGGCGGCGACGCCGACGATGCATGTTACGCCCTGGCGTTGGACGGCAGCGGGAATCTCTATCTTGCCGGGGACAGCCTGTCCAGCAACTTGCCGATGCAGGGAGCCTATCAGAACTTCAACGCCAGCGTCGTGGCCGGCGACCCTTTGCCGCGCGACGCCTGGGTAGCGAAGATTGCCGCGTCCGGCGATACGTTGCTATACAGCACCTACCTGGGCGGCGATAACAACGACGTTGCTTATGGCTTGGACGTGACCCCGCAAGGCAACATCTTCCTGGGCGGCTACACCACGTCGCGGAATTTCCCGCTCAAAGCGCATTGGGACGCCTATCTGGACACGTTGGATCGGGATGCCTTTGTCGCTCGCATAGACCCCACGCAAACTGGCGACAACTCGTTGATCTACAGCACCTACATTGGCGGCGACCTCAGCAGCGAAACCACCTATGGTGTGACTGTAGACGCAGCGCTGAACGTGTACCTGGTCGGGCGCAGCGGCTGGAGCGCTTTGGATGATACCTTCGCCTATGACGCTGTTCTGGGAACCGTGGCCTATGACGGTGGATTTGTGATGAAGCTATCGCCGACCATCTATCGCACGTACCTGCCACTGGGCAGCCGTTGATTGCGCGCCGCGTGAAGGGAGGGTTCTTTATTGCTGAGGAATGCATCATGAACCTGCGGTTCACCAGCGGTTGGACGAAAATCGCAATGCTATGGCAGAAACTAAAAGGAAGGTGTTTTTCGCACACGGTACCCCGTGTGCGAAAAACACCCCCCTTTACCCTGGCCGTCAACGGCTACGGACTTTCGACTATTTGACTTTTGACTATTTTCAGAGGTGGCGCAGAATGTGATGGTCACGCTGTACCGGTCACCGGTCTATCTCCCGCTGATGATGCGAGCTTTGCCATAACAGAGGAATTAACCATGAAAGCGATCACGAAACTCGCGGCCTGGTTCGATCCGATCCCGCCGGAACACCGCGCGCTGGCGGCGGCCTTCGATGCTGAAGCGCAGGCGTATGGTTGGGAACGTATGTACGCGCCGATGGGCATCTTGGGCGCGATCAGTATGACGCTCTTTGGCGTGATGGATTGACTGCTTTACCCGCAACACCTGGCGACGTTGCTGGCGTTACGTTTTTTCGGACTGGTTCTACCTTACGCGCTCGTGGCGCTCATCGCGCGCTATGGATGGCGACACATCAATCCTCACTCCATCGGCTTGGGACTACAATGTGTCTTGACGTTGGCCGATTGTGGGATGCTGCTGGTGGTTGACGATTGGACTGTATCCAGTATCCAGTTTTGGGTGCAAGACAACGGCCCCGGCTTGACCGCAGAACAGCAAAGCCAGCTTTTTACCCAATTCACCCGCCTGCACCAGGTGCACGTCGAGGGCCACGGCCTGGGATTGTCCATCGTCCAACGCATTGTCACAAAACTCGGCGGTGAAGTGGGCGTGGAAAGCGTGGTGGGACAGGGCAGCCGTTTTTGGTTCACTTTGCCGTGTGCGTAGCCGGTGAGATCATTACATTCCAAGAAATAAGGAGCTAAGAATGAAAGTACGGAATTTACTCGAATCCATCGTCATCGTCTGCGCCTTGTGCGCATTGGGCGTGCTCGCCCTGCACATGAGCGCGTCACGCGGAAGGTGGCGGCCCCGGCGCACTCGGCGCAGCCTTCACCTATCAAGGGCAGTTGCAGGATAACGGCGCCCCGGCGAACGGTTATTACGACTTCCGCTTTACGCTCTACGACGTGATGACAGGCAGCGTGCCGCTGACCGGAACTACATCCCTGACTCTCACCGCTGTGTCTGTTACACAGGGACAATTCACCGTCCAGCTCGATTTTGGCAACAGCTTTGGCAATCAACAGCTTTACCTGGAAATTGCGGTGCGCCCCGGCAGCAACAACGATGCCCTCACCACGCTGACGCCCCGGCAGGCCATCACGCCGGTCCCCTACGCGCGCTATGCCCTCCGCTCCGGCAGCGCGGATACGGCCGCCAGTGTGCCCTGGGACGGGGTGAGCGACAAACCCGCCAATCTTAACTGGCGCAGTCTGTACGTGCCCGCTGCCGCGATGAATTACACACTGAACAGCCTTGCCGCTGAAACGCACCCCACGGGGTGTTGGCACACGATTGCGAGATATTGGAAGTACAGTTTTCCAATGAGAGAAAATGCAATCGTGTGCCAAAAGTGTCTAGTATTATGGGATTATCCAACTGATTTTTGAGTATACCTTTTAAAAGAGGCGGCCATTATCAATGGACGCAAGAAATTCATCCATTATCCGATTGAATTCCTCTGGTTTATCCAGTTGTAGCCAATGCCCCGTCCCTGTTAGCATTTTGTGTGGAAGATTGGGCACAAGGTGGTGTACGCTAAAAGGAGTTTCGTTAATCGCTGTAATGACCGATAACCTTGGCCCATCGTAACGTTCCAGCGCCGGCACCGGGTTATACTTAAAAAGCGCTTTGAAAACACCGACAACGGTGGCTTTGGGTGTATCGCGCAAATCCTGCATAAGTTTTGCCTGCGTTGTTTCACTCGAACCGGTCAGAAGTTGACTCCAGTAACCTTCGACAACATTTGAGTAGGCTTCAGATTCCAAAGTGCCAAGATACTGTTGTACTTGTTCAATCGGCATTTTGGTTGAATCGCCGGACGGATCAACGAGAAGCAACCCAGCTACTCGTTCAGGATCAGCGCCGGCATACGCACCGGCCACACTACCGCCCATACTATGACCAACCAGAATGAATCTCTCAATACCCAACTGATCGACAACCGTCTGAACATCTTGGGCCATTGACTCAATCGCGTAATCGCCATTGGCAGGCGGTAACGACTGGCCGTGTCCTCGCAGGTCAAGAGCGACAGCTCGCCGCATCGTTCGAATGTGACGGAGTTGTGCAGCCCATTGGTGCGTGTTTCCGGCCAGTGAGTGTACAAAGACCACCGGTAAGGAACCAGCCCCGCCATCATCAATGTAGATATTGGATATTTTTTTCGCCATCGTGTTCTCTCCTTTGTTTGTCATAATTCAACTTTCACAGTTGATGGTTCTCATGGTATCAGCCATGACTGACATCTAGTGTCAGCCATTATTTGTACTATAATCCACTGGTAACTGCTCAGGCAGGCATTTTTACCGCTGAGAACGCTGAGGTCGCAGAGAAAATATAGAAAATCTCCGCGCGCTCTGCGAACTCTGCGGTGAGATTCTGTCCTTGAGTGAGCCGTTACATCCACTGATAGCCTTTGAATTTGGGAGGACCATGCGTGCAGACCGGCTTCTTTCATTGATGATGTTGTTACAAAACCGCAGACAAATGACGGCGGAAGAATTAGCCAACGAACTTGAGGTATCAAAACGGACAATTTATCGTGATATTGATGCCTTGAGTGTGGCTGGCGTGCCGGTCTACGCCAATGGAGGACCTGGCGGCGGGTACGCTTTGCTGGATAGCTATCGCACTACTCTTACCGGACTGAATGAAAATGAGATTCAAGCACTATTTATGTTGACCATCCCTGGCCCCCTATCCGATTTGGACGTGAGCCAGCAGCTTAAAGCCGCTATGCTTAAATTGACCAGTTCATTGGCTGAGGATCACCATAAACATGCCAATTACCTCCTTCAACGTTTGCACCTGGATGCGGCCAGCTGGTTTCAAACAGACGAACCGGTACCTCACCTGAAAA
>JAKQHY010000079.1 GCA_029555965.1 Chloroflexota bacterium
GCGGGCACCAGGGCATCACGTCGTGGCCTTTGTAGAGCCAGCCTTTCTGCCACACCTTCTTGATGAACGTCCAGATGGTGTAGTTGTTCTCGGTGGCGAAGGTGAAGTACGAGCCGCCGAGTTCCGGCGATCCCAGGCGGCCCACCAGCCGCTCGGCGCTGTCCGTGACGGGGCCTTCGGGGCCGTCCACCGTGACTGGCTGCGCCGGGTCGTCCAGCAACTTGTCCGCCAGCATCCGCAGCGTGCTCGGCGCGTTCCAGTTCATCCAATAGCCCAGGCGGATGGATTGCTCGGTCTGTTTGGCGGCCTGGCGCAGCACGCGCGCCTTGCACTCCAACACAAACGGCGCGAGGCCGTGGCTTTCGATGTCGCGCTTGGATTTGAAACCCTTCTCCTTCTCGACTTCTACCTCAACCCAGAGACCCTGGCAGTCGAAGCCGTTCTGATAGCGTTCCTGGTAGCCGCGCATCGCCCAATAACGCTGCCAGAGGTCTTTGTAGGAGCGCCCCCAGCCGTGATGGATGCCCATCGGGTTGTTCGCCGTGATGGGGCCGTCAATGAAAGCCCAATGCGGCGCGCCTTCTCGCAGCGCGTTCAGTTTGCGAAAAGCCTGGGTTTTCTCCCAGAATTTCAGCACTTCGTGTTCCTGCGCGATAAAATCAGCTTGGGTTGGTACTGGTTTGAACATGATTTTTCTCCTTACCCGTGATATAATTCTCTTGTTCAATTGATATTTTACTTCGACATGGGGGCTGTTCTGCCCCATTCTTGTTAACTCGGCATTTTTCGATTATGCTTAAAGTGGAGGTGAGCCATGGCCGAGATGGTGTTGATGTTTCAAGGAATAGATTTGGTCGTACCTAGAGAGACTTTGTTGCGCCTGGGACTGCGGCCTGGGGATCGTGTATCTCTAAAACCTGTATCCATGCCGACGGAAGTCCCAGACAAGGCTTTGGAAGAAATTCTGGATGAACTTTACGGAATCTGGGGGCCAGAAGATGAAGAAGCCTTTTATCAGAATCGGGAAGCAATGTGGGCATCATGGAAACCGCGCGACTGGTCATAGATACGGATATTGTCATAGATTTTTTGCGGAAGCGTAACCAGATATTGCGCAATGCTATGCGGCGCTTTCCTGTTGGAATTACCCCTATCACTATCTATGAGATTTTAAGTGTACCAACTTTTTCCGAAAAGCAAGCGGAGTTGTTCGGACAGCTTCTTACCAAAACGGTCATACTTTCACTCGAAGCTCGCGAGGCAAGTGAAGCGGCACAAGTGTATCGTCATTTGGCCTCTCAAGGTCAGCTGATCAGTCTCCCGGACATCCTGATTGCCGGCATTTGTGTGGCCTATGACTTGCCGCTCCTAACCCGCAATCGGGCGCATTTCGAGCGTATTCCAGACCTGGGCTTGTTCCCTCTCGATACTTTGTAAACGTTCTCTCAACACAAAAGCGCTCCCATCCCCCTACAGGGACGGGAGCGCTTTTCAGTCGCTCTCGCGGTACCACCCTGCTTGATTCACGCCCCACACGCGGCGCAAACCCGCTCGGTCGGCGGCCATAACCACCGTGCGTTGGTAACGGACGCAATCCCGGCGCCACTTACTTTGTCGTTCAGTGGGCGGCTCCGGAGGGATTTTGGGTATGAGGTTCGGCGCCCGGCTCTCACCTTCCCGGACTCGCTGCGGCTTCCTCTCACGCCTACTCGTCTCCATCAATGCCTTTACACTAAAAATTATGCCACAACCGGGGTGGTTGTCAAGCAATCGGAAAGTGTTGGCATTGCCATCAAATCTCAAATTTGCGGTATGATGACCGTTATGAGCAGGCAATCTATCGGAATTCTCATCCTGATTTGTTCTCTGTTGACGCTGGCGTGTGTCGCCCCAGGGATGACGCCGCGCCCGACGCCCACGCCGACGTTGACGCCGACGCCAACCCTCACGCCCACGCCCGCCGCCACCGCCACCCCGACGCCGCGTCCTACCACCACGCCGGAGCCGCCGGACACCGGCTGGCAGCGCGTCGGCGAGGGGATGGAAGTGCGCAGTCTCAACGTGCCGTTAGAAGCCAACACGGAGCGGGTGACGATAGTGCGGCTGGATGCTAAGGCGCGCTTCCAGGTATGGTACACGCCGGGGCAGGCGCAGCCCGTCAGCGCGTGGGCGCAGCAGGGTGGGACGCGGCTGGTGGTAAATGCCGGGTATTTCACGGAGGACTATCTGGCGACGGGGCTGCTTGTCAGCAATGGCGAACGCTACGGCGCTTCTTACGAGGATTACGCCGGGATGTTCGCCGTGACCGGCGCGGGGATTCCCACCGTGCGCTGGCTGCGCGCCTGGCCCTACGACCCGACCGAGGCGCTGCGCGAGGCCGTGCAATGCTTTCCGGTGCTGGTCAAACCCGGCGGGGTGATGGGCTTCCCCGCCGACGCTGACGATGGGCGAACAGCGCGCCGTACCGTCATCGCGCAAGATCGCTGGGGACGCATCCTGCTGCTGGTCGCGCCACGCGGCTACTTTAGCCTGCACACGCTGGCGGTGTGGCTCACCGAGTCGGACATGGAAATTGACACGGCCCTGAACCTCGACGGCGGCACCTCCTCCGGCCTGTGGGTGCAAGGTGGCCCCCAAATTGACTCCCTGACCCGTGTGCCGGCCGTCATTGTGGTGAGTGAGGACTGAGTGCTGAGGACTGAGTGCTGAGTGCTGAGGACTGAGTGCTGAGTGCTGAATTTTAGCCGTTGACACGCCGATCCGCTGATCCGCTGATCCGCCGATCCGCTGATCCGCTGATCCGCTGATCCGCCGATCCGCTGATCCGCCGATCCGCCGATCCTCTGATCCGCCGATCCGCCATTCGCTATTCGCCATTCGCCACTTGGATTTCCCCCAGTTCCAACGTATCCCCTATTGCCTGCCCGTCCTGCGTGATGAGCAGGCGCGCGCCGGAATAGTCGTACATCCCGATGAGCAGGGTGTAAGTCCCCGCCGGGAGGCCGGGCGGGAGATACAACCCATAGCGGTCGGTCAGGGGACTGCCAGGCTCCCAGCGGTCAGTGGGCGCGAAGCCGGTTAGCGGTTCCATGTCGTTTTGCATCACCAGCT
>JAKQHY010000084.1 GCA_029555965.1 Chloroflexota bacterium
AATAGCGTCGTCCAGTTCGTGCTGCGCAGCGCGGAAAAGCGCCAGCTCGACCGGCGGCGACAGGCGTTCCGGCAGGCGTTGCAGCTCCAGGTGGACGTGAACGCCGTACACGCGCGTCACTTGATTGGCGAGGGCTTCCAATGCGGGTTCCAGCCCCAATTTTTCCAACACAGCGGGATGGAGGGTCGTTTCCAAATCGTGAACTTGCTGGATGATCTGGCGGCTCAACGTGGTCATCACCGAAAAGGCCATGCGAGTGGTAGGGTGCGTCCCCAGGGATTGCTCGTAAGTCTTGGCCTGGGTAAGCAGCAAGTTGAGGCCCTCCAACACGTCGCGCTGCAAAAGGACCGCCAACCGGCGGCGTTCGGCCTCCACGGCGGCAACCGTGTCGTCCAGCGCGGCGTACAACAACAAGGCGTCCATCGGCGTCGAAGGATGCGCCTCGCCGGTCTCCGCTGTGACGATAGGCATCTCACCTTCTGCCGCCGTGGGCGGTTTGCGGTATGTTTTAGACGTGCTGCGCACAATGCGCTCTACTAACGATGTGGGAGCCGACAATGGAGATGCTGTACCCCAGGCTATATCCGAACCGGGGAAATCCGCCAACACCGCTTCCGCCGAGGGGTAGCGTTCGACAGGCGACTTCGCCAGCAGCTTGAACACCACGCGCTCCACGTCCACAGGGATGGCGGGATGGGCGGCGCGCAGGGGCGGAATGGGCGCGTGCAGAATTTGTGACAGGGTGAGGGCCTCGGTATCGCCCTGGAACGGGGGATGCCCGGCGAGCAGCTCGTACAGCACCACGCCCACGGCATACAAATCGGAGCGTGCGTCGGGCGGCTGCCCCTGGATCACCTCCGGGGCGAGGTAATGGACGGTGCCGATCACGAGGCCGGTTTCGGTGATGGGCGCCGCGCCGCGCGCGAGCGAGATGCCGAAATCGGTGAGCTTGATCTGGCCGTCGGGGGTGCATTGCAGGTTCTCCGGCTTGATGTCGCGGTGGAGGATGCCCTGGGCGTGCGCGTAGGCCAGCGCTTCCAGCACCGCCCGGATGGCGGGGAGGGCCTCGGTCGGAGGTAGCGCCCCGCCATAAGCGCTCGCCACATCCCGCAGGTTTTGGCCGGGGATGTATTCCAGCACCATATAGTGCCAGTCCAGCTCCTTGCCCACATCGTAGAGCGCCATGATGTGGGGATGGGAGAGCCGGGCAATGGCGCGCGCCTCGCGCATAAAGCGCTCCCCGGCTTCGGCGCTGGCGATGAATTGAGGCAGGAGGAACTTGATCGCCACGTCGCGGGCCAGCACCTCGTCGTGGGCGCGATACACGATGCCCATCCCCCCTTCACCGAGCCATTCGGCGAGGCGGTAGCGATTATTCAGGCGCGGGGGTGGGCTTTTGCGTGCGTCCATCGGGTTATGGCCTGGTCAAACGACGGTCTTTGACCCTCTCACAATTCCACCGTGCAGCCCAGCCCCGGCACGTCCGTCGCAATCAGCCAGCCATTCTCAAAGACAAAGCGTGGATGGGTGGGGTCTTTCACCAGATCGAAATGCCCGTCCAGGTCGCCGTAGCGCACGGCGGGGCTGCTCAGGGCAAAGGCCAGCCCGGCGGCGATGAGCAGCGCCGGTTCCTGCAAGCTGCCCACCATCGTCGTCAGCCGGCCGGCGCGGGCGATGCTGTCCATCAGCCGGGCATTGGCGAGCCCGCCGCATGTCGCCAGCTTGATGCTGATCCCGTCGGCGGCTTTGGCACCGGCGATGTCCAGCGCGGAGGCCGGGCCGGTGACGCTCTGCGACGCCAGGATGGGGATGTCGCTTTGAACCGTGACCTGGCGCAGCGCCTCGATGCCGCTGGACGGTGAGATGGGCTGCTCCAGCATTTCCAGCCGCCCGGCGAGCGCGCGGGCTACGTCAATGGCCTGCTGCACGGTATAGCCGCCGTCTGCATCCAGTCGCAAGAAGATGCCGGTCAGCGCGTCGGCGACGGCGCGCACGCGGCGCACGTCCGCTTCTGGGTCCAACCCGCCTTTGATTTTAAGGATGCGGAACCCCTGCCGGACGCGATCCCGCGCCATTTCCACCGTCTCCGGCACCGTCCCCAGACTGACGGCGGCGGACGTTGGTAGCCGGTCGCGGTAGCCGCCGAGCAGCCGGTGCAGCGGCAATCCCGCCGCCAATCCGAGCAGGTCGTGGAAGGCAATGTCAAACGCGCACAGGGCCGAGGGCGTGTCAGCGGTCAGTTCAGCCAGTTCCGCCAGGGCGTAGGCCGTGTTGAGCGGGTTCAGATCGCGGGCGCGGTCGGCGCAGGCGCGGCATACCTCGGTGACGCGGGCCAGCGTCTCGCCAGTCAGCGCGGGATCAAAGGCCGCGCAGCCCCAGGCCACGTCCCCCTGGCGCGTTTCGATGCGGATGAAGACGGCGGCGGCGCGATTCACGTCCTGGTTGGCGGTGTACACGGCGCGATAAGGCGCTTGCAAACTCAATTCGATGGGAATGACTTCAATATGGGTGATTTGCATAGGTTGCCTCCTCAAAAATCGCCACCGAGGGCACAGAGTTCACAGAAAAAAACCTCTGAGTGCTCTGTGAACTCTGTGGCTCAAATTTCTGTCCTTGTTGGCGTGATTTCCCCCATGGTGATTCATCCAAAGATAACCGAGTTCACGGAATGGCTGGATTGGGAATCCGTTAAAATCCGTTCAATCCGTTGACGAATTTCCTCCTATCACTGCACCGGCGTCACTTCCAACACACTGCTGGCGTTGCGCTTGATCTGCCATTCGGAGCCACGCTCGTATTTTCCCATCTCCGAACACGGCGGCGTGAAGGGGTAGGACTTGCCCTTGTCGTTGGTGAACGTGACCATGCATTTTTCGGAGCGGGCGCCCTCGCGTTGATCCTGACCGAGCCGAACTTCCGGCCAGTAAGGCGCGTTGTCATTGCCCTGGGTGCGGGCCGGCTCAACATTGACCCACTCCCAGATGTGGTAGGTGTACCATGTGGCGTAACGGGGCACCGATTCATACACCGGGACATCTTCACATACGTACTCGTCGTGACATTTTTGTTCGGTGCGATAGACGTCTTCCTCATCACAGGTTCCATCGTCATAACAAACCCGGTCGGTATGATCGTAGACCGACACCGATTCACACTCTTGCTCATAGCCACATTCTTCTTCTGTGCCGATCTGCACCTGGTCGTAGTGATGAATCCGCTCCTCACTGCCATCTAAGTCGGCGCCGGCCGGTAAATCCCAGTCCTCGTGCTGATTGTACTGATGCTCTTCGATGGCAATTTGCCGCTCCCATACCAGGGCGCTGACGCTGGCGACTTCGTTGCGGGGCCACGCGGCAATGATCGAAATACACACGCATAGGCAGAGGAATACAGCCGCAATGATGGCCGGGATGAGCAGTTTGCGGTTCTTGTACCACGGTTCGCGCGCCGGTTGCGCGGGCGGCGGTGGCGGGGTCGCCTCACGGTGCGCGGTCAGCTTTTCCTCCGTAGGGGAGCCGCAGTTGGGGCATTTCTCCTCGTTAGATTCGCGCCCGCAGGCAGGGCAGTGGCGCGTGGTGTAGCCTACGTCGCCCAGAGCCGCGCCGCAGTTGGGGCATTTTTGCGTGCCCGGCTGAAGTTTGGCGCCGCAATACTCACATTCCTCGTCCGAAAGGTGCTGCGTGGGGTCCACCCCCATTGCCTTCAGCTCATCCGGCGTGAGATATTTAACTTCGCCAGTGGGCGCCTCGTAAGTTTCGCTGCTGTCTTTGGGATTGCCACAACTGGGACAGCGCTTTTGGCGTCCGGGGATGCCGGCGCGCCCGCACGAATTGCACGTCCACTGCGCCTCGATCGTGCCGCGATAGACGCGCTCCGTACCGGCGGCCTTAGTCTCACCTACCTTGCTGGAATCCACGTAAGAACTGCGCGAGACGACTTGTCTTTTGGTCATCAGTACCTCCGTTGGATGAGAAAATCAGTCTATCAGTACCTCCATTATACGCTTTGCCATAGGCTTGACAAAATCAAGCTCTGGGGTAGAATCCACGTTGTTCGCATTAACAACACAAGAAAGAGCCGAAGTGGCGGAATAGGCAGACGCGCCACGTTCAGGGCGTGGTGAGCTTATGCTCATCTGGGTTCAACTCCCAGCTTCGGCACTAAGCAACCCCCGGTCTATAAAAAGCCGGGGGTTTTTGATTTATAGTGGCTCGCCACGCAATGGACAAGGTAGTCATTTCCACTACCATTAACATTCCCTATGAGTAAGGAGAACAATACCAATGAAAAGTACAGACGATTTGAAGGCCGCCTTTGCCGGCGAATCTCAGGCCAATCGCAAATATCTGGCCTTTGCGAAGAAAGCCGCCCGCGATGGGTATCCCAACATCGCCAACCTGTTCCGCGCCGTAGCCGAGGCCGAGACGGTTCACGCCCATAACCACTTGCGCGTTCTCGGCGAGATCAAATCCACGGTCGAGAACTTGCAGGCCGCCATCGAAGGCGAGCATTACGAGGTCAACGTGATGTACAAGGATTTTATGGCCGACGCGCAGTCCGAAGGACACGACAAGGCCCTGCGTTCCTTCCAATGGGCCTGGGAAGTGGAGCAGATTCACGAGGGGATGTACCAAGATGCCCTCAAAACGCTCGAAGCCGGCAGCGACATCGCGGAAGGCACTTACTGGGTCTGCGCCACCTGCGGGCACACTCACGTGGGCGACGCCCCACCGGACGAGTGTCCTGTCTGTGGCGCAAAGGCTTCAGGTTATATCAAGATCGCTTGAGCTATCGCACCCTTTACCAGAAAGAAACGGGACGCCCACCCTGGGGTGTCCCGTTTTTACTATGCCAATCTATCGCTTTCTTGGTTTTTGTGGTAGACTGAAAGAGGTTATCACAGTGGGAGAAACGGCATGAGGGACGAAAACAAGCTCGAAATCTCAATCCTGAAAGAATTGGTCCTCAATTTTTTGGACGCAGATCCGCTAACCCTGAAGCTCACCCCGGTGCGCACCGGCAAGCATAACACGTCCTATTGGATCGCCAGTAACCTGGGCCGTTTCATCCTGCGCATCGCGCCGCGCGATGATAGCGGGCTGCTCTTCTACGAGTTCAAAATGATGCGTCAGGAGCCGGACCTACACGCCTTGATCCGCGCCAAGACGCACATCCCGGCGCCGGCGATCATTGGCTATGACTTCAGCCGGTTGAAGTTCAATCGGGACTATCTGCTGATGGAGGTGCTGCCCGGCGTCCCGGTGAACAGCGCCTACTGGATGACCAACGCTCTTGTGCAAAACACCCTACGCCAGGTCGGCGGATACTTGCGCGAGCTACATTCCTTGACCGCCACAGAACATCTGGGGCAGACGGCCTATGGCTACCTGGGGGCGCATCACCCGATGGCCCCGCAGCCGACGTGGGGAGAGGCTTTCCACATCATGTGGAACCAGTTGTTGGACGACGTGATGGCTTGTGGCGTCTACACCCGCAACGAGGCGCAAGTATTTCGGGATTTGTTGGATTACTACCGGCGCGTCTTTGACCATCCCCTATCGCCCTGTTTATTGCACATGGATGTTTGGAATCAAAACATCTTGGTGGACAAGAACGGGAATGTCACCGGATTGTTGGATTTCGACCGCGCATTGTGGGGAGATGTGGAACTTGAATTCGCGGTGCTCGACTACTGCGGCATCAGTGAACCGGCCTTTTGGGAAGGCTACGGCCTGCCACGCGACACTTCCACAGAGGCGCAAATTCGCCGGCAGTTTTATCTGCTTTATGAGGTTCAGAAGTATATGCCTATCTGTGTCTGGCGCACCCACAACCCCCAAGACACCGAAGAATATAAAGAATACAGTTTCATCCTGGCCGCGGAACTATTGCCATAGCGCGATAGCAACCTATCCAACACCAGACAAATTTTGCGGAAGGCTTAGAACATGCTCCCCGCGCGGCTCAGCCAGCATCGGCTCTCCAAAACGCCGACACAATTCCTGTTCCTACTCCTGCTCCTTGGCGCCATAGGCAACGTTGTGGTGTTAGCGTACCTCCATGCCATGATCACCAGAACATCCCAGGCCGGCGCCACCCTGGTCGCTCTGACCCATATTCAGCAAGGGTTGGACCAACTACAAATTGAAACCAACCACATGGTGCGCGACCGTTCTACGCATTTTGAAACACTGGAGACCTGCCGCCAACAACTGGAGGCCCAACTCCAACGCGCCACCCGTGAAGCGGACGGCGATTCCCGCATCACCGACGCGCTACAGCAACTGCCCCCTCTGCTGGCGCAGTACGACGACGAATTGAACCGGCTGCGCGCCAATCCCGTGGATGATCAGTTTCGCGGCGCAGCCCACCAGCTCGCCAGTATCCTCGATGGGTTGCGCACCCAAGTGGAAATGTTATGCGCTGAAGAGACCCAACATCTTGACCAGGTCCTTGGCGCTACCCGCAAGTGGCAACACGCCGCCCTGGTCTTGACGATCGGCATGAGCGTGCTATGGGGCGTCAGCATACTCCTGACCCTTACGGTAAAACGCACTCCCTCCGGAGAAGCCGCCCCCACATACAGCCACCTTAAAAACGAAATCCATGAGCGACGGCATGCTGAAGAAGAGTTGCGCCGCCAAAACGAGTACCTCGCCGCGCTACACGCAACCAGCCTCGCCCTGATGAACCGCCTCGACGTGAACGACCTCCTGGAAACCATCGTGACGCGGGCCGCCCAATTGCTGGACACCCCGCACGGCTACATTTACCTGGTAAACGCCGGCCACAACGTGTTGGAACGCAAGGTGGGCATCGGCCTCTTCGCCCAATCCATCGGCTTCCGCCTGCAAGCGGGGCAGGGATTGGCCGGGATGGTGTGGCGGAACGAGGAATCGCTCATCGTCAATCAGTATGCGACGTGGCCCTACCATGCGCCGACGCCAGGGAGCCGCGAGGAAACCATCAAAGCCGTAGCCGGCGCGCCATTGTTATCGGGGCAACGGGTGGTCGGTGTCATCGGCCTGGCCTACGATCACGACTCCGGGCGCACGTTCGGCGCGGACGAAGTGCGGCTGCTGAAAGGCTTCGCGCAACTGGCCTCCATTGCGCTGGATAACGCCTGCCTCTTCGCCGAAGCCGACCAACGCACACTCCAGGTGCAGACGCTCTACCACGCCGACGAGGAAATTTACCGTCACCTGGAAACCAACGAGGTGTTGCAAGCCCTGGTGGACGTGGCCGTAGACATCCTGCAAGCCGACAAAAGCGCGTTGTTGATATGGGACGCCGACCATCGCTGGTTGCGCCCCAGCGCAGCGCGCGGATTCATGCCGGAGACCCTGGACAAGATGCGGTTCACCGCCGACAGTGGGCTGGTCGGGCACGTCGCCACCTATGCCGAGCCGGTGGTCGTGCGCGATACCACTACCGACCAGCGGGTGGACTGGCACATTACCTACCCGGAGCACATCCGTTCCTTTATCCACGTGCCGATTACGATAGAGGGGCGCGTTTTCGGCGTTTTCAATGTCAATTACACTGAGACGCGCGCATTTGGCGAGGATGACCTGCGCCTGATCCTGGCGTTGGCGCAGCGCGCCGCCCTCGCCCTCGAAAACGCGCGGCTTTACGAACAGGCGCAACAGGCCGCCACCCTGGAAGAACGTCAACGCCTGGCCCGCGAGCTGCACGACGCCGTCACCCAGACGCTCTTCTCGGCCAGCCTTATCGCCGATGTGTTGCCACGCCTGGCGCAAATCAACCCGACGGAAGCCGACCGCCGCCTGCGCGAATTGCGCGACTTGACGCGCGGCGCATTGGCCGAAATGCGCACCCTGCTGTTGGAATTGCGTCCCACCGTATTGTCCGAAGCCCCCATCGGCGAACTACTGCACCAACTCGGCGAAGCGATCACGGGACGTGCGCGCGTCCCGGTCAGTGTAACCACCCGCCTGTCCTGCGACCTGCCCGCCGATGTCAAAATCGCCATGTACCGCATCGCGCAGGAAGCTCTGAACAACATCGCCAAGCACGCCAACGCCGGCCAGGTCAGCGTCACCCTGCACTGTGTGGACGACGCTGCCGGTATCATCGAACTGTGTATCAGCGACGATGGCATTGGCTTCGATGTCGCGCAGACCCTCCCCGACAACCTCGGCCTGCGCATCATGCGCGAGCGAGCCGAGTCCGTCGGCGCAACCCTCGCCGTTGACAGCCACCCCAATGAGGGAACGCAGATCCACGTGAGCTGGAAGCCGGATTAAACAATACCCTCGTCGCCGCCGTTGAAACTTCCCCTGCATTCCTGCGTATGAAAGAGAAGACAAAAACGACTATCCGACTATCCGACTATCCGACTAACGACTATCAGACTATTTTCAATGGAGACAGCGATGACAGAAAAAGCGCATAAAGTTCCGTGGTTTTTGTGGCCCTTTGCCGCGATTTGGTGGTTGATCAGCTTTATCCTGCAATTGACCGGACGGGTCGTGGCAGCCGTCTTGGGCCTGGTGTTGATGATTGCCGGCGTCTTGCTCACCGTCACCATCATCGGCGCGGTGGCGGGAATCCCCCTCATCCTCTTCGGCTTCCTGCTGATGCTGCGCAGTATTTTCTAAAACTGGGACGCAGATGAACGCTGATGAACGCAGATAAAAAATCTGCGTGTATCCGCGAAAATCTGCGTCCCAAAGTCAGGTTTTGGTGATAGGGCGGATGGATGATCCGCCCTATGCTTTTGCCTCGAAGGTCAGCGCATCGCCCGATGCGTCCACCTGCACTGCACGCCCTTCCCCAAAGCGCCCTTCCAGCACGGCCAGCGCCAACGGGTCTTGCAAGTACCGCTGGATGGCCCGTTTGAGTGGGCGCGCGCCATACACCGGGTCGTAGCCCACGTCGGCCAGGAAGTCGCGCGCGGCGGCGCTCAGCGTCAGGCCGATCTGCCGCTCCTTCAGCAACTGCTGCAACTGCTGCGCCTGGATGTCCACAATCGCCTTGAGATCGTCGCGGGTCAGGCTGCGGAACAGGATCACTTCGTCAATCCGGTTGAGAAATTCCGGGCGGAAGGTGGCGTCCAGTTCGGCCCACACCTGCTCGCGCGCCTGCTCCACCCCCAGGTCTTTGATCCACCGGCTGCCGACATTGCTGGTCATAATGATGATCGTGTGGGTAAAATCCACCGTCCGCCCGTGTCCATCGGTCAGTCGCCCCTCGTCGAGCAGTTGCAGCAGCACGTTGAAGACCTCGGTGTGCGCCTTCTCGATTTCGTCCAGCAGCAGCACACTGTACGGACGGCGACGGACGGCCTCGGTCAACTGCCCGGCTTCTTCGTAGCCCACGTACCCCGGCGGCGCGCCGATCAGGCGCGAGACGGTATGCTTCTCCTGATACTCGCTCATGTCAATGCGCACGATGGCCTCTTCCGTGTCGAAGAGGAATTCCGCCAGGGCGCGCGCCAGCTCCGTCTTGCCGACGCCGGTCGGCCCCAGGAAAAGGAATGTGCCGATGGGCCGGTGGGTTGCCTGGAGTCCGGCCCGCGCACGGCGGACGGCGTTGGAGACGGCGCGCACCGCCTCCTCCTGTCCCACGATGCGCCGGTGCAACTCCTCCTCCATCCGCAGCAGCTTCTCGCGCTCGCCCTCCATCAGCCGGCTGACGGGGATGCCCGTCCACCCGGAGACGACGCGCGCGATCTCCTCCGGCCCGACTTCCTGACGCAGCAAGGGTCGGTCGCACTGCGCCTGTGCCAGTTTTTCCTCGGCGGCAGCGAGCATGTGCTCCAACTGCTGCATCTTGCCGTAGCGCAATTCGGCCGCCGCCGCGTAATCGTTGCGGCCTTCCGCCTGCGCCATGTCCACTTTCAGGTCTTCCATCTGCTTCTGAACCTGCTGGATTTCCTGGATGAGCGCCTTTTCGTGCTCCCAACGGCCCCGCAGGGCGCGGCTGCCCTCTTTGAGGTCGGCCAGTTCCTGCTCCAACTTCTTGAGACGCTCCTTGCTGGCCTTGTCGCGCTCCTGCTTGAGCGCCTCGCGTTCGATTTCCAGTTGCAGCACCCGGCGATCAATCTCGTCCAGTTCTGCCGGCTTGGAGTCAATCTCCAGTCGCAGGCGGGCGGCGGCCTCGTCCACCAGATCAATCGCCTTGTCGGGCAATTGGCGGTCGGCGATGTACCGGTCGCTCAGAGTGGCGGCGGCGATGAGCGCGGCATCCTGAATCCGCACGCCGTGATGCACGTCGTACCGCTCCTTGAGGCCGCGCGGGATGCTGATGGTGTCAGCCACGTCGGGTTCGTCCACGTAGACGGGCTGGAAGCGCCGTTCCAGCGCCGCGTCCTTCTCGATGTACTGGCGGTACTCGTCCAGCGTCGTCGCGCCGATGGTGTGCAGTTCGCCGCGCGCCAGCATCGGCTTGAGGAGGTTGCCCGCGTCCAGCGCGCCCTCGGCCTTGCCCGCGCCCACGACCGTATGTAGCTCGTCAATGAACAGCAGAATACGCCCGGTGGACTGCGCCACGGCGTTCAGGACGGCCTTGAGGCGTTCCTCAAATTCCCCCCGGTACTTCGCGCCGGCAATCAGCGCACCCATATCCAGTTGGAAAATTTCCTTCTGCTTCAACGGCTCCGGCACGTCGCCGCGCGCGATCCGCTGCGCCAGCCCTTCAACGATGGCCGTCTTGCCCACGCCGGCGTCGCCGACCAGGACGGGGTTGTTCTTGGTGCGGCGCGAGAGAATCTGCATCACGCGGCGGATTTCCTCGTCGCGCCCGATGACCGGGTCGAGTTGGCCCTGGTGCGCCAGTTGCGAGAGGTTACGCCCGTATTTTTCCAGCACGTTGTAGGTATCTTCGGGCGTGGCCGACGTGACGCGCTGCCCGCCGCGAATCGTAGCGAGCGCACGCAGCACAGCCTCCCGGTTGACGCCATAGGTTGCCAGGAAACGGGCGATGTCCCCCGCGCTGGAATCGGCCAGCGCCAGCAGCAGGTGCTCGGCGCTGATGTACTCGTCGCGCATGGCCTGCGCCTCGCGCCCGGCGGCTTGGAGGATGCGACGCACCGCCGGCGACCAATCCACCTGGGCCGCGTCGCCGCGCGCGCGCGGCTTGCGCGTCAAGGCTTGCTCCAACTCCACGCGCAGCCGTTGCGGGTCGCTGCCGAGCCGCAGGATCACCAGCGGCACGGCGCTATCGGCTTGCTCCAACAGGGCCAGGAGCAAGTGTTCCGGGTCAATTTGCGGGTTGCCATTTTCGGCCGCCAGGCGCTGCGCCCGCAACAGAGCTTGCTGGGTATTTTCAGTATGAAGTTCTCTTTGTTCCATCGTTGTCCTCCCATACAATCGGGGCCGCGTGACCCCGTTGGGGTGTCTCCCCAACAGGACAGTCGCCGTTCAGAGCGACTTGAGCTACTCTCTTCATCCTTCATCATAGAGTATGAAGATTAGAGAGAGATTAGCTTTACATAAGAATTGCGTTAGTAACGTTTGTTCGATTAGAAGGAACAGACTATAATCTGAACACAGATGCTGTGATCATAACGAAATCCAAACTTTTAGCGATGGGAACCAATAACACAACGGCCCGTTGAGTTTATGGGAGGACTGCGGATGACCGCCAATTTAGTGATTGCGCCGGTAGAAACAGAAGCAGAACGCAAAGCGTTTATCAACTTCGCCTGGGAAGTCTATCGCAGCGATCCCTATTGGGTGCCGCCGCTGTTGTCTGAACAGCACACGCTGTTGACGACTCACCCGTTCCAGGCCCACGCGAAAATGCGCTATTTTCTGGCGCGGCGGGCGGGGCTGGTGGTCGGGCGAATTGCCGGCTTTATTAACTATAACCACAACCGACACTGGAATGACACGGCGGGGTTTTTCGGACTCTACGAAGTTTTGGAGGATCGAGAAGCCTCGGACGCCCTATTGAAAGCGGCGGAAGACTTTGTGCGCGGCGAAGGCATGACGACCATTCGCGGGCCAATGAATCTCTCCACCAACGAGGAGTGCGGCTTGTTGGCGGACGGCTGGGGCATACCGGTAGTGTTGATGACGTATAATCCGCGCTATTACGTGGCTTTCATTGAAGATACCGGTTACTTCACCGCACAAAACCTGTATGCGTATCGGGTTGATCTGACGCGCTACAAGGCGGATGGCACGGGCCTCGATCCCAAGGTGCTGCGCGTGATGGAAAAAGTGCGCCAGCGGATGAACATTACGATACGGCCCATCTACATGCACACGTTCGATAAAGAGGCGAGGCTATTCAAAGAGATCTATAACGCAGCCTGGCAGAAGAACTGGGGGTTTGTGCCCGTGACCGATGAAGAAATGGAACACCAGATTATGGCGCTCAAACCCCTGCTCGATCCCAAAACGGTGTTCTTTGCCGAAAAAGATGGCATCCCCGTAGGGGCAATGGTGCCCATACCCGACGTCAACCAGGCGCTCCACAAAGCCTACCCCCGTCCCGGCGTCCCGGAGTGGTGGACGATGCTGAAACTGTTTTACTGGTGGAAAATGCGCAAGGTCGTCAAGACAATTCGCGGCTTCGCGGGCGGCGTCATCGAGGAATATCGCGGGCGCGGCGTGGATGCGCTGTTGTTTATGGAAACACTGATGTCCAGCATCCGCGAGGGCTATACTATGGCGGAGATTTCGTGGGTGCTGGAAAGCAACACCCCCATGCGTCAAACGGCGGAAAACTTCGGGGGGGAGATTTATCGGACGTACCGAGTGTACGAGAAGGCGTTATGAGAAATGAGTAAAAAGGAATGAGTAATGAGTGCAAAGCACTCATTACTCATTTCTCATTACTCGTTACTTGCGGTTAGTATTTCTTCACAATGGGGCGATAGGACCCTGGCTGCCGCGCCAGCATAATCTGCGTCTCCTCGCGGCGATGGCGCACGTCATCGAGGTCGAGACGCACCACGGCATAGCCCTCTTCCGGCGTTTCCAGAGCCGCCAGCACTTCCCCATTCGGGCCGAGGATCGCGCTCTGCCCGGCGAAGGTGTACGAAGGCTCTTCCCCGATGCGATTTGCCGCAGCGATGAAAACATCGTTCTCGTAGGCGCGGGCGACGAGCAGCGTGCGCCACATATCGGCGTCCTTGGCCTGCCAGGCGGCGGGCAGCAAGATTACCTCGGCGCCGTCCAGCACCAGACTGCGCGCTGTCTCCGGGAAGGTCAAGTCCCAACCGGTCATTAAGCCCACCACGCCGACCTCCGTTTCTTCCGGCGCGATGCGATAGCCGGGACGGAAGACTAGGCGTTCCTCAGCTTGCAGGTGAACTTTACGATACTCACTCGCCACGCCACCATCCGGCCCGATCAGGATGGCGCTGTTGTACAACACTGTCTCCACTTTTTCCTTCACAGCCATCCCAATCACCAGGTAGACGCCAAACTCGGTGGCGTGCTGCCCCAGGATGTTGGTGACTGCGCCGGGAGCACGCTGCGCCATCTGCGCGAAACGCTGGCCCCCTTCGTAGCCGGTAACGCACAACTCTGGGAAGACAATGATATCCACCGGTTGTTCGGTGGCAATCTTGGCGATAAAATCGGCCATTTTGCCGACGTTGGCCTCCATTTTCCCCAGTTCGGGCTGCATTTGCACGACAGCAACGTTCAATTCTCGCATTTGAAGAACCTCCTCTGAAAAGTCGTCAGTCTAATAGTCATATAGTCAAAAAAACTTCGCGTCTCCGCGTCTTTGTGTTAAAAATTTTTTATTATCGGGGCTGTGCCACAGATCCGGGCACACCCGTAATTGACTAATGTTTCGGGCGTGTTAGATAGCGCAACACATCGCGTAACTCTGGCGGCAAAGTTGATTCAAACTGCATCCATTCACCGCTGACCGGGTGAGGGAAACGCAACAAGCTCAGGTGCAGAAACAGTCGCTCGGACAACAACGGCTGATACCGCGAGCCGTAGACACGATCTCCCACAATGGGAAAGCCATACCACGCCAGATGAACGCGCAATTGATGTTTGCGGGAGGTTTCAGGACGCACTTCCAGCAAGGAATAACTGTGATCGTTCTCTTTGTAATGCCGCTGCCCCCGGCAGCAGGTGCGCGCCGGACGCCCCTCACGGGCGACATTCAACCGCTCGCGCGCGCGTTTGACATTGCCCACCGGCTGATCAATGACGTGTTCACCGGTCATGCGCCCTTCAACAAGCACCGAATACACCGGTTCAATGCGTTGGCGCTGCAAATGATGGCGCAACATGCGGTAGGTGGCCTCGTCTCTAGCCGCCAGCAGCAGTCCGGAGGCTTCCGGCGCAATGCGTGTCACAATCCCGGCGCGGCCCGCACCGCCAACATGCGCGATTTCCGGGTAAAGCGCAGTCAACCGGGCGGCCACACAATCCACCGCAGCGCGCTGCGCCTCCAACGGCAGCCCGACAGGCTTATCCACCACGATCAGAACGGCATCCTCATAAATCACCGGCAGCGACGGCAACGAGTAGGTCGCCTCTGCCACCTTATCAGCCCCGATTTCCGGGGCGGGGGCAACAATACAAGCGCCCGCCGGCACATACTGACCGGCCTTCAACGCCGGCGCCCCATCCACCGTCACCGTCCCCCGGCGAATCAGCGCGCGGATCTGCTCACGGGTGGCCTCCGGCCACTGCCCGGCAAGCAACTGATCCAACCGCATCGGCTCAGCAGTGACAAAGGTCTGCGAATCAGACATGGGCGCCTTCATCTTCCGGCGCGAACGCCGCTTCTGGGGCAGTAGGAACGTCAGCAATCGGCGCGGGTTGCATATCAAAAAGCAAGGAATCCAGCAACAAGATTCCCACGCCAACGAGAATAGAGGCATCGGCGAGGTTAAACACCGGCCATTGGCGGAAAGGCCAGAAGTTTACATCGAGGAAATCCACCACAGCCCCCCCCCGGAAAAGGCGATCCCAGAGATTGCCCAATGCGCCGCCCACGACAATCCCCAGGGCCAGATCGAGCCAGATGCGCGTCACAACGATAGAACGACGAAAGAGAACAATCAAACCGATGACCAACAACGGCAGAAACTTTAGCAAGGTGCTCAATTGAGGAAAAAGCCCAAAAGCTACGCCCATATTGGTAATGTAAGTAAAGGAAAGGATCGGCTTGAGCCAGGGGAAAACATCCACCGGGGTATAGGGGGGCAAAGTGCGCACTACCCAGAACTTGGAAGCCTGATCAAGCGCAAACACCAGGGCGGCAGCCCCCACCAACAGCAGCTTACTGCGCGTGCTGATTTTCATCGTTTGGCTTCGTGCCGGGACTGGCAGCGCATACAATAGCGAGCAGAAGGCAGCGCCTCCAGGCGCGCTAACTCAATAATCGTGCCGCATGACTCGCAAATGCCAAACGTGCTATCCTCGAATTTTTGCAAAGCGTGGAGGACATCCTCCAAAGAGCGTTCCAACTGCCGGGCGACCGACACATCGCGCGCCTGTTCAAATACCTCGGTGGCGGCGTCGGCCATGTGATTGCTGTAGCCAACCCCGTCCTCACGTACGGTGCGTTTGGTGGCCTCCAGTTGCATCCTCAAATCTTTTTCCGTATCCAACAACTGCTGTTGCAATTCCTTGTATGTGGCTGGCATTCCTATGGCTCCTACTCGTACTACCCTGTTTCAACGTGAGCATTGTACCTGGATTTGATGAAAAGACAAGACTTATCTCACCCAAAATTACCCTTGAAAAGTTACACGGTCGTTAAAAATTGCTTTCACTGTTTATTAACCGCATTGTAACCAATCATGGTTGCGGCATAGAGTACACTAAAGGAGCACACGCTGTCTTCTTGAAGTTACTAGAGGAGGGAAGGCTATGCCCAAGCATGCTATTTGGCAAAGAGTTTTATGGTTAGTGTCTATGGCGTTAATTTTGAGCCGCAACACCGGCAACCTGGCGGCGGCGTCCGAAAAAATAACGTTGGACGCGGCCCTCTTACAACAATTAAAGGATGAAGGACAGGCCCGGATCGTGGTGTTGCTGCGCGCGCCAGCGACCGACCGGGGAATTTGGGCGCAAAGTTTACAAATTGCGCAAACACAACAGACGGTGCTGACGGCGGTCGCCCCTGACGAATTCACCCCATTACATCAATATCAGTTGGTCCCCGGCATGGTGGGGATGGTGACGCCAGAGGGCCTGGAACAATTACAAAAGTTACCCGAAGTCCGCCTGGTAGCGCTGGATATGCCGGTGTATGCCACAACGACGGAAAGCGCTGTCGCCATCCGCGCAGATCGCGTATGGGCCGATTTTGGCTTCACGGGACGGGGTATCAATGTAGCATTGATTGATAGCGGGGTGGACACAACGCACCCGGACCTGGCCGATCACATCGCGGCCCAACACTGTTTTACACAAGGTAACTGCGCTCCCAACAATACCAATGAAGGAGACAGTGCCCAGGACTTACACGGGCACGGCACGCACATTGCCGGAATCATCAGTGGAAAAGGGAGTCTCAGCCCCAAGGGGATCGCGCCCGATGCAGGGATTGTGGCTGTGCGCGTGTTAGATGATAAGGGCGCCGGCTGGTCTTCCGACGTGGTGGCGGCCATTGATTGGGTAGTAGCCAACCAATGGCAACACGACGTTCATATCATCAACCTGAGTTTGGGCGGCGGGCGCTACATAGGCGATTGCAGCCAGGCCGACGCCAATACAGCCCTGTTGAGCAATGCGATCGCAGTGGCGCGCGGCGCGGGCATCGTGGTGTTCGCCGCGGCAGGCAACAACAGCTATACGGATGCGCTGACCTCTCCGGCGTGTATTTCCGAGGTGATTGCCGTAGGCAGCACATACGACGCCAATATCGGAGCGCGCACTTGGGGGACGTGCGCCGATGGCGCCACTGCGGTAGACCAGATCGCCTGTTTTAGCAACAGCGGTGTGATGCTCGATTTGCTGGCCCCCGGCGCGTGGATTGAGTCAACGGGACGCGGCGGGGGAAGTCGCGGCGACGCGGGCACCTCTATGGCGGTGGCGCATGCCAGTGCAACGGCGGCCCTGTTATTACAAGCCAATCGCACCCTAACGTCGGTTCAAATTGAAAGCATTCTAAAAGAAAGCGGAACCCCATTGACCGATGCACGCAATGGCTGGGTGGTGCCGCGGATTGATGCCTTGGCAGCAGTAGAAATGGTAGCAACACCCCCTCCCCCACCACCTACCCCCACGGCGCCGCTCCCCACGCCAACGCCCATGCCGGTCACGCTGGTCATTTCGGGAATCATCCAATTGCAGGGCCGCACCGAGCACAGCGGCGTCACAATCAGCCTGAGCGATGCGCCCTGTACAACGGGCGGCCAGGGCGCGGTGGCGCGCGCCGGAGAATCCCCGGCGCCAATGACCACCCGGACAAACGCCATCGGGCATTTTGAATTCAGCCTGCCGGCGGATCATCGTTACCGGTGTCTCCATGTCGAACACGCAATGTACCTGCGCGGACAAGGCTCTTTGAGCGCCGGGAATGGAAAGACGTTGACGTTGCCAGCCGGCGACCTTAACGGAGATGGCCTCATCAACATCTTTGACCTGACGCGGGTGGCGGCTAATTATGGCACGCAAAACGTCGAGGCCGATTTGAATCAAGATGGGGTGGTGAATATTTTCGATTTGACGTTGATTGCCGGCAATTACGGCCGCCAGAATCCTGTGATGGATTGGCGCTGAAGACGCAAGGGGGAAAAGTGAATCTTAAACGCTTAAGCCAAATCTGTTGTTGCCTGATATTGCTGGCCGCATGCACGGCGCCGACGAACAATACGCCGGCGACGGCTCCAATGACACTGCCCGCCCCTCATCAAGACACGCCCCAAATATCCTTGACGACGACAGCGTCGGCCGTGGCGGCCAATGAGATTTTAGTGGTCAATGTAAACGCAGCCGACATTGCCAACCTCTTTGGCGTGGAGTTTCACCTCAAATTTAACCCGGTTTTCCTGGAAGTGGTGGATGCGGATGAAACTACGGAGGGCGTCCAGATTGCCTATGGCGATTTTTTTACGCCGGGTTTTGTGGCGCAAAACCAGGTTGACAACCTTACAGGCACCGTAACCTACGTGGGGATACAAGTGGCGCCGGCGGCGCCGGTGACGGGCAGCGGCACCTTAGCCACCCTCGTGTTTCGCGGAAAGGCCCAAGGCCCACTGGAACTAGAGTTGACACAGGTGCTCCTCGCCACCCCCAATGGGGAGGCTATCCTGGCAGAAGTGTTGGCGCTGGAACCTTGAAGGTCAAAGTGGCTGTTTTTACTACCCAAACTCCCAATCCCCCATATAATAGGAGTATGAGTCTGGGACGAAAATTTCACGCAAAGCCGCCAAGTGCGCCAAGTCCTTGTTTTTTACTTTGCGTCTTTGCGCCTTTGCGTGAAACAGACTTTTATTCTCAGAGGAATTCATCATTAACCGGCGGGGTCACCAGTGGTTGGGTGAAAATGAAACGACAGAACGCGGTTTTGACTATACGACTACGCGACTAAAGACTATCAGACTATTTTCGGAGGAGGATACGGCAATGCGCCCTACAGCAAAGCACTGGGTTTGGTTTAAAGGACTGACACTGAGCTTAATCACATTCATGGTGGTTTTACCGGCCCTGGCCCAAGGCACAACCACGGTCAAAGTAACGCCGGCCACCCTCACCTTGCCGGTGGGAGGAGTGGTGGAACTGCTGATCAATGTGGAGAATGTCTCTAACCTCTACGGGATAGAGTTGTCCATTTCATTCGACCCCAATGTATTAGAAGTAATAGATGCCAATCCCAACACAGCCGGGGTGCAGATTTCCGCAGGGGATATGCTCAGCCCTGATTACGAGCCGGTCAATCAGGTGGCTAACGGTTTCATAGACTATGCTCTGACACAAATTAAGCCCACCGCACCGGCCAACGGCAGCGGCACCCTGGTGCGCATCACCTTTCGGGGCAAGGCGGATGGAACGTCGGCGGTGACGTTAGGCTCAATCTTATTATCCAATAACCAGGGCGGTGGTATTGATCACACCTGGCAGAATGGTCAGATTACAGTGGGAAGCGGCGGAACGCCCGCGACAGCCGTTCCCACGCCTGTCCCGCCGGCCACCACCGCCCCTGAGCAACCAACGCCGATCCCGGCCACCCCCGTCCCAACGCCGATCCCGGCTACCCCCGTCCCAACGCCGGTGCCCCCTGCCCCGAACCCCGTAGCGCCGCCAGCGGTTACAACCAATTTCAACTGCACGCGCATTCTGGGCTACCACAACGTGCAGCGCGGCGAAACCCTTTACGCCATCGCTCGCGCCTATCAGGTAGACCCGTATGCCATTGGCGCGTGCAACCGCCTGGCGGATCCGCGCCGGATTCACTTTGGCAACCGCCTTGCAATTCCCAATGTCCCGTGGATCCCCACGCCGCCCGGCCCTACTGCCGTGCGTCAATGGGCGTTGGGCGCCCTGCCCGCCGGCTGTAGAGTCAACCATACGGTGCGCACCGGGGAAACCCTGACCCTCCTCGCGGGAAGGTATGGGGTAGGCGTCTGGCCCATTGTGCAGGCCAACCGCGTCCATAACCCGAATCTGATTTACATTGGACAAACGTTATGTATTCCCTGATCATTCCCACAGGGTATAATGATAGAGGGTAACGCCCTGATACCCGTAAGTATCCAACAAGCCGGCGTGTGTGTCTAACCATATTTTAACAAGCTCGCGCTCGTCCCATTGCGCGACCTCGGAATAAACCAACCATACCTCGGTGTGACCGGCAATGAGCGCGCGCAATTGCGCATCCACATAGTCCATGTCTACCTGGTAGGAACCATCGGATAGTCGCCAATTGGTAAAGGGGGCCTCAGCCCAATGGTTCAGCAGCGTCGGGGTATAGTAGGCGACAACCCGGTGATTGTAAGGGATCTGAAACAGGAGCAGCGCGTCCGCCGCCCGCCGTTCCTGCAAACAGGCGCTGGCCTGGAGAAACTGAGGCTTGATGGGATAGGCCGCCTGAGCGTACAGACACAGACTATTGAAGAACACGGCAATAATCAGAAGGATCGGGCCTAGCCACCGTTCCAACTGCCATAATGCAACCAAGCCGGTTCCACACAACAAGTAAAATCCTGGCGCACCCCAAATCAAATAACGATCGGCAAAAAGTGGCCCGCGCAATGAAACCACCCACAGCGCCAGCACCGGCAGAGCAATCCAGATGAGCAGCGGCCCTAACACATCCCATTTTTGCTTGATGCCCAACCCCAAGAGTCCTACCAGACACAACAGGCTAAACGTTGCCATCGCATAAGCCAACAACTGTCCGTTAAGCAACCCAGCCTGGTACATCCCCGCGCTCCAGCCGTTGAGCAAGATCGTCGCCATCTGCAACAACGTATAGTGCGGGAAGCCGGTCTCGCGCACCTCAAGCAGCGTGGGAACAATCCAGGTCAGTAGCGGGATGGATAAGGCGAGCAGGACCAACAAAGCGAGCAACACCCATAGTTTGATAGGATGTTTCCAGGTATAACGCAACAAAAACCATCCCCCCATCACCGGCAAGAGCAAAGGGGTGAGGATATGACTATAAAAGAGCAGCGGCAAGATAGCAAATGTGAGCAGCCACCAACGGCGCCGGTGTTCCCGACAGGCGCGCTCCAAGGCGTACAGGGCCAGCAAGACCCACATCACCAGCCAAGCATACATCTTCACCTCTTGAGCATACCACACCATGTAGGGTGAAAATGCCATCAGCGCCGCGGCAACCATAGCGATTTTCTTTCCCAACAATCGTCGCCCTAAGGCATAGCATAAGGCGATACTCAGCCATCCGCATAACAGAGAAAGATACCGCATAGCATACACGGAATCGCCAGCGCAATACATCCACACGCGCAGCAGCGGTGAATACAGCGGGCCGTTCCAGCCAGTCTGCGTGAATCGTCCCAGCAGCACCGGCCAAGGGTCTCGCGCAAAATACCATTGATCCACCTCATCACGCCACAGCCCTTGCCCATCTAAGGGAACGGCGCGCAACGCGAACGCGATCAATAACAGTATTAGCCACTGCCCATAACGCTGCAATAAAACTCTGCCCGGTTTATGTGAAGGGTTCGACATTATCCTCCTCAAGTAGCAACCCATGCCATTATACCAACGTATAAGAGTTACAAAATGAGTGTTCCAACAAGATCTTGAGGCCGCCAAGTTGCGCTTCTCACGCAACTGCCTACAATAGACACCATTCGTGAAACGTCAAGCAACAAAGGAGAATCAGTACCAGTATGGCTTCATGGATGATATTGACCATTAAGATCTTCTTGTTTTTAGGGGCATTATTCGGACTGTTCGGGCTGATTGTGCCCGCATTTCCCGGCCTTACCGTGATGTGGGTGCTGATCCTGGCCTATGGGCTAATTTTCGGCTTCGACGTGACCGGCGCCATCCTGTTCGCCTTCATCAGCCTTCTGGCCATCGCAGGAATGTTGTCCGACAATGTGTTGATGATTGGCAAGGCGCGACAGGGCGGCGCGAAATGGCACTCCATTGCCATCGCCTCGGTGGTGGGACTCTTCGGCAGCATCCTTTTGACGCCTATTGGCGGCATTGCGCTGACCCTGTTGGCGCTGTACCTCTCCGAGTACGCGCACCGCCGCGACAAACACGAATCTTGGGAAGTGACTAAAGAAATGGCGATCGGCTGGGGCTGGGCCTTTGTCGTGCGCTTCAGTCTGGGCGTGGTGATAATGATTTTGTGGGGAGTGTGGGAAGTGTTCTAAATCGGCAGATCGGCGAGGAAGCGGATCAGCGAAATCGGCAAATCAGACGGAGCCTTGATTTGCCGATTTTTCTGTAGCGCTATTCGCTATTCACGATGTGCTATTCTTCTGGCTTGGGGACCTTGCGCGCCAGTTTTTCCACCAGGTCACCGACCCGTTGCGCAGTCTTCTCATCGGCCAGCGCCGTCTCGATCTGCTCGGCTTTGTCTGGATTCTTGGTCTTGATCGTCTCGACGGCCGTTTCCAACACGGCCTGTGCCAGTTCATCCGAAAGGCCGGTGACTTTCGCCAAGCGCTTGACCAACTCAGCCAGGCCGCCCGACGGAGCGGCCGGTGGGGGGGATTGCTCCTCGGTCATCGTTTCTTAAGCAGCCCACCCAAGGCCGACGCGCCCTTATCCAACACGCCGGCGGCTTGCCCCATCACCGCCTCATTCGCCAGCACCCCGTCAATCTGGCCGGCAATCGGCGCAGGCAACTTCTGCTTCAAAAAACCGATCACGGCATCCACGGCCTGCTTGGCCTGCGCCTCGCCCATATTACCTTTCTCCATCACCAGTTTTACCAACTCATCCATCACTTGACCTCCTTAGTGGTTATGTGGATTTCTAATCAAGAAATCGGAAACAGGAAACTGCTTGCCGATTTCCGAGCACTGATTTGCATCCCCGCCATCATCATACAACAGAACTCACAAATGTGCATCCAGCCAGGTCTGCACATCGGTCAACACTTGCTCGCGCCCGATCTCGTTGAAGCTCTCGTGCAGAAAATCGGGGTAGACGTGGCGCAGCTTGTCACGCGCGGCGACGTTAGCGAAGAAACGCGCGCTGGCCTCCGGCGGGCAGATGGGGTCGGCGCCGCCGTGGACGATGAGGAGCGGCAGATCGGACGGCCAGGCGTCGGCCCGCGCCATCGTCTCGCGCATCGTGCGATCCATCGCCGCGGCGAACGCGGGCGTCGCCAGCCCATGCACCAGCGGATCGGTGCGATAAGCTTCCAACACGCCGGGATCGTGGGAAAGCCCGTTCACGTCCAGACCGGTCGGCATCGCCATCCGGGGCGCCAGACGCGCCAGAACGCGCGATGCGACAACGCGCCATTGCGGCGTGGCGGCACTCCAGGCCAGCGGCGGCCCGGAAACGACAACGCCGCGCAAGCCGCTAACGCCATGCAGCACATAATCCAGCACAATCAACCCGCCCAAACTGTGCCCGACCAGGAACAGTGGAATGTCAGGCCGCGTGTCATGCGCTCCGGCGACAAAGCCGCCCACGTCGCCGCGATACTCAGACCAGGCGTTGATATGGCCGCGTTGCCCTGGCGACTTACCATGTCCGCGATGATCAAACGTATGCACCGCGTAGCCCAACGGCTTAAACCATGCCGCGAAATTGGCATACCGCCCGCCATGCTCGCCGATTCCGTGAATCATCACCAGATGCGCTTTGAGCGTATTTTCCGGCAGCCAACTCTGCGTATACAGTTGCAGACCGTCAGGTGTCGTGAAATTGCCTTCTTGATGTGCCATACTTCCTCCTAAAGGGATGAGTGATGAGGACTTAGGATTGAGCGATTGGGTGATTTGTTGATCTTTGATGGGGTGATTTGCTCTCTCACTGATCCGCTTTTTTGCACCCCCTCACTCCTAATGCGCCACTCCTAACCCACCCAAATCTCGCGGCAAGCGTCCAGCACGCGCGTTACGTCGTCGTCGCCGATCCAGTAGTGCGTCACCACGCGGAAGCTGCGCGGCCCGCGATTGGGCAACAGGATACCGCGCGCCTTGAGTTGATCCGCCAGTCTTTCACCATCGAATGGGCAGTCTGCGGTCAACCGGAAATAGAAGATGTTGCTGTGAATTGGGCCGACCTCCACACCGGGCAGCGCCGCCAGCCCGGCTCCGATACGTTTGGCGCGGACGTGATCCTCCACCAGGCGTTCCGTCATCTGCTCCAGCGCCACGATGCCCGCCGCCGCGAGGATGCCGGCCTGCCGCATCCCGCCGCCGAGCACCTTGCGCGCGCGCCGCGCCTCCGCGATGAAGGCCGCGCTCCCGCACAGCACCGATCCGACCGGCGCACATAGCCCTTTCGAGAGGCAGAACGTCACCGAATCAGCGTCTTTGACCAACTCACGCGCTTCCACCCCCAGCGCCGCCGCCGCGTTGAAGAGGCGTGCGCCGTCAATGTGGAGCTTAAGGCCGTGGCGGCGGGCCACTGCGGCGACCTGCGCCGTGTATTCCGCCGTCAGCGGCGTGCCGTTGCAAGCATTGTGCGTATTTTCCAGACAGATCAGCCGCGAGCGCGGCTCGTGCGGATCATCCCAGCGCACCGCGCCTTCGATGTCTTCCAGCCGCAGCGTGCCATCCGGCTGGTTGGGGAGGGTGTGCGGCATAATCCCACCCAGCGCCGCCATGCCGCCCTGCTCGTGCAAGAACGTGTGGCTCTGGTCGCCGATAATGGCCTCGTCGCCGCGCCCACAGTGCGCCAGCAGCGCGGCCAGATTCCCCATCGTGCCGCTGGGCACGAAAACGGCGGACGCCATCCCCATCCGCTCCGCCGCCAGTATCTCCAAGCGGTTCACCGTGGGGTCTTCGCCGTACACGTCGTCGCCGACATCCGCCCGCGCCATCGCCGCCCGCATTGCGGGGGTGGGCTGCGTGACGGTGTCGCTGCGTAGGTCAATCCAGTTCATCGTCGCCTCCCCAGGAAATAACAGGATTTACAGAATGATAGGGTCAAAAGTTCGCTTGATCCGGTGAAGTAGTTGACAAAGGTTGTCGCTTTATGGACGTGAGTTCTGCTTAAAAGATACGGGTATTATAGACCTGAACAGGGATTAGGGAATGGGGATTGGGAAATGGGGCAACTCAAACCATCGCGCGCGCCACTCCCCCGGCGGACATGCCACCGCCGCCACGTAATCCGCCGCCGGGACAAACGAGATCACTTGCCATTCCGTCGTCCCCGCCACACCCGGCAGGATGACGGTATCGCCGGACACGTCAAAGGGCTGCACGACGCGGCTCAGCCCCCCACCCTGGGCTTTGGCGACGGCCTCTTTGCGCGTCCAATACGTGAGAAATTGCGGGTATTGTTGCGCGACGGGCAACGCGGCAAGCGCGGCGCTTTCATCCGCCGTGAGGAGCTTGGGGGCAATGAGCGCCATATCCACCTGACGCGCTAGATATTCCACATCAATCCCCACCTCCCCGCCACAGGCGAAGACGTAGAGGGCCAGTTGGTGCGAGTGCGCGAGGTTGAAGGCCAGGGGCGCGGACAGTGTGGGCTTCCCATAGGGGCTGTATTGAAAAGCAAAAGTTTCCGGCAGCGCGTCCAGATAACGCGCCAGCAGTGTCCGCAAAACGCCGCGCGCGACGATGAATTGCTGCCGGGCGTGAGGGACGCGATAGCGGGCAGCCCGTTCTTGTTCGTCAGGGGAAAGGAGGCGCGTGAGTTGCGCCAGCGTCTCCGACGTCACGTCCAGGGAGGCGCGCCAGACGTGAAGGGCGGCGGCAGTCAGCTCCGGGTGATCTGGCCCGGCTTCCCAGGCGCGGGAGAGAGAGGGCGGCAGCATTTAGCGCGGCGGACGGCGCAACAGCCACGTCGCGCCAACGGCGAGCAGGATCAGGAGCGCGCCGACGGCGGTGAAGAGGCTCCAGTGGGCCACGCCGGCGGGCGGCGCGTTCAATTCAGGCGTGGCAGTCGGCGGCGATTCGGTGAACGGCGCCGCGCCGGATTCCAACGCCAGCTCCTCCTCCGCGGGGGCGGCATACAACGCCAGGCTACCCCGCTCGAAGGACGGCTGCCAGGCGGGATAACGCTCGGCGCTGTCTTGATCGGTCACTTGCACCACGTCCGCCGGATCGTCCAGGGAGAGGCTGTAGATTTCGTCGTCGCCGTCGCGGTTGGAGTGGAAGAGCAGCCGCGCGCCGGCGCAATCCCAGGTGGGCGCCTGGTCGGCGGCGGGATGGTTGGTGAGGCGCACCAGGCGGCCCGCTTGCAGGTCGTAGCCGTAAAGCTCCCAGTTGCCGTCGCGGCTGGATTGGAAGGCGAGCCAGCGGCTGTTCGGCGACCAGACGTGGCGGAGGTCATCCCCCACCCCCTCGGTGAGTCGCGTCTCGCGCCCGGTGTCCAGGTTGAGAACGAACAAGTCCCAATTCCCCTGGCGATTGGAGCGGTAGGCCAGCCATTTACCATCGGGCGACCACGCCGGGGCGATTTCGTCGGCGAGGGTGTGGGTGCGCTGTGTCTCGGCGGTTCCGTCGGCCTGGATGGTGAAGAGGTCCCAATTTCCGTGACGGTTGGATTGAAAGGCCAGGGCCGTCCCGTCGGGCGACCAGACCGGCGCGGCGTCGTCGCCCGCGTCGGTGGTGAGTTGGATGGGGTCGGCGGCCTCCCCCACAGGCAGCAGGAAAATGTCCGCGTTGCCCGCGCGATCCGATTGGAAGGCCAGGACGCCGGCGGCGCACTCCGGGCGGGCGTCCGCGCAGCCCGGCGACCAGACGGGGGCGGTGTCCTGCGCGGGATGGTCGATCTGGCGCACCTGCTGCTGGCCGGAGAGGGCCATCGTGTAAATGTCCCACTGGCCGTCGCGGTCGCTCTGGAAGGCGATCCGCCCGCCGTCGGGCGCGAGGCTGGGGCTGAGGTCACGCCCGGCGCTCTGCGTCAGGTTGACCAGGGCGGCTTCCCCGGCGAGGGGCGCGCGGGCGATGTCCCAATCGCCGTTCACGGTGGTGTGGAAGAGGGGGACGGGCACGCAGGCAACGTCACGCGGCGCGGAAGCCGCCGGGGTCGCGGTGGGTGGAAGCGGGGCGGCGGGCATGGTTGGCGGCGGCTCCGCCGGCGGATCGAGCGCGGGCCTATGCGCCTGCACGGCGCTCTTTTCCAACGCCTGGCTGCCATCCTCCGCCAGGGGACGCCACAGGGGATATTGCGCGTGGCCGTCCGGCCCGGTTATGCGCATCACATCGGTCGCGTCATTCAGGGCAACGCTGTAGATGTCCGAAGCGCCATCCCGGTCGGAGTGGAAGAGGAGGCGCGTCCCGTCGCAACTCCACGCGGGTGCCTCGTCGTTGGCCGGGTCGTGAGTCAGGCGGACAAGGGCCTGGGAAGCCACGTGGTAGGCGTAGATTTCCCAGTTCACGTCGCGGTTGGATTGGAATGCGATCCATTCCCCATCCGGCGACCAGACCGGCAGGACGTTGTCCCAGGCGTTGGCCGTGATGGAGATTTCGCGGTTGTCCTGCAACTGAAGGAGATACAAGTCCCAGTTATCGTGGCGATTGGAGACGTAAACTAACGCATCCCCCGCAGGCGACCAGGACGGATCCACTTCGTCGGCGGGGTGATCGGTGCGGCGCGTCTCGGCGCTGCCGTCGGCGGCAATCGTGTAGATGTCCCAGTGGCCGTTGCGATCCGACTGGAAGGTCAGCGCCGCGCCGTCGGGGGACCAAGCGGGGTCGGCGTCGTTGCGCGGATCGTCGGTCAGGGGGACAGGCTCCGTCAGCGTGAGCGACTGCGGGTGTAGCAGATAGAGGTCGGCATTGCCGGCGCGATCGGATTGGAACGCCAACACGTCGGCATGACAGCCCGGCGCCCAGACCGGGTCGGTGTCCTGCGCGTTGTGGACGGTGCGGCGCGTCTGCTGGCGGCCGTTGGCATCCATCGTGTAAATCTCCCAATTCCCATCGCGCTCGCTCTGGAAGGCGATCCACTGCCCATCGCCCGAAACCGTCGCCCCGATGTCGCGTCCGGGGCTGTTCGTCAGATTGAACACGTCCGCACCAGGCCCCGGCTGATGGGCAATATCCCAGTTGCCGTCCACGTCGGTGTGAAAAAGGGGAACGGCGCAGGGGCAGACCGGCGCAGGCGTGGGCGTCGGCGAGGGGCGCGGCGTGGCCGTGGGCCGGGGCGTGGCCGTGGGCCGGGGCGTCGCAGTCAGCGTAGGGGTGATGGTGAGCGTCAGGCTCACGGTGGGCGTATGGGTGGGGGTGGGCGTCGCGGTGGGGGTGTGGGTCGGTGTGGGCGTGCGGGTGGGCGTGGG
>JAKQHY010000085.1 GCA_029555965.1 Chloroflexota bacterium
GCCACGCCATCCTGCGGGTTCAAGCGCAGGGCGAGGTCGAAATCCGCCACTGCTTCCTCGTATTTTCCAACGTCGCCATACGTCAACCCCCGATTGATGTAGGCATCAACATTCGTCGGATCAAGAGATACCGCTTGGGAGTAGGATTGGATAGCCTGTTCGCTTTCGCCCTTCCCACGATAGGCATTGCCCAAATTGTAGTGCGCGTCCGCGTAGGTGGGATCCAGCGCGATAGCCTTCATACCATCGGCGATGGCTTCATCGTACTTTGCCCATCCTTCCAAGTACACATTAGCCCGGTTAGTGTAGGCAAGAGCGTTCTCCGGTTCAAGCTCAATCAACTTGTCCAAATCATCCAAAGCCCCCGAATAATCCCCTGTCAAAACAAACAAATAACTGCGCGCAAAGTAGGCATCGGTGTGGGTAGGGTCGAGCGTTAACGCCTCAGTACAATCTGCCAGGGCATTGGCATAATTCTGCAGCATAAGCTGGATGATGGCGCGATTGTAATAAGCGTCGGGGTTCGTGGAGTCAAGCTCGATAGCAGCATTAAACTTGTCTATGGCGCAAAGATAATCCTGCATCATAAGGCAATCCCGCCCTTCGCGCACAGCTGCTTGAGACGCCGCCCGTGCACCTTCAGTTACACCTGGAGTACCTTCTGCTGTCATATCGCGCAATTCTTCCAGCATCCTTGTTGCAGAGGAATGTGTAACTATCACATCGGGCAAGCTCAAAACCATTTCGCAGTCAGCGATGGCGGCCTCCACCTGCCCAAGCTCCTTGTAAGTCTCCGCACGGCCATAATAAATCAAAGCAACGGGTTCAAAACCTAATTCAATGGCCTGATTATAATAATCGAGGGCGCACTCAAAGTCTCCAGCCTCTTTACAATCATTGGCGCGTCGAAAAGCCTCCCTGCCATCTTCAGGCGGCGTATCCCATGAAGTCGTCAAAGTTGCCGTCGGCTCAGGCGTTGATGTAGGGGTAGGCGTTGGGGGTTCCATCGCACACGCACTTAGCAAGAGCAGCAGAAACAAGAAGTATCCAACATATTTCAAGTCCCCAAGGTTTCTCATCGATCGGCTCTCCTTTTGGTTTGAAGGTATTTTCCCGTGCCGAGTGTATCGGAACGGGAAAATACCTACTTGGCTAATCCCGCTTGAACGTCCCGTAATCCGGCTGCGCGTAGCTGGATTTGCCCAGCCCTTCGATGTCGAGCAGCGCCTGCACCTTGAGCGGCAATCCAAACAGGTGGATGAACCCCTCGGCGTCGCTCTGCTGATAGACGTCGTCCTGCCCGAAGGTGGCGTAATCCTCGCGGTAGAGCGAGTGTAGCGACTTGCGCCCAACGACGGTGCAATTCCCTTTGTAGAGCTTGAGCCGCACCGCGCCGGTGACGTTCTGCATCAGGCTGTTCACAAACGTATCGAGCGCCGTGCGCAGCGGGGTGAACCACTGCCCGTAGTACACCATTTCCGCGTACTTCTCGGCGACGAGGTCTTTGTAATGCAACGATTCGCGGTCGAGGCAGAGCGTCTCCAGGCCGCGCAGCGCCGCATAGAGGATCGTACCGCCGGGCGTTTCGTAGACGCCGCGCGACTTGATGCCCACCAGCCGATTCTCCACCATATCCAGCCGCCCCACCCCGTGCTCGCCGCCGACTTTATTCAAATACGTCACCAACTCCACCGGGCCGCGCGAGACGCCGTCCACCCGCACGGGAACGCCGGACTTGAAGTCAATTTCGACGTAGCGCGGCGCGTCTGGCGCTTTTTCCGGCGCGACGGTCAACTGGAACATGGCTTCCTCCGGCTCCAGCCAGGGATTTTCCAGGATGTGCCCCTCGTGGCTGAGGTGCCACAGGTTGCGGTCGCGGCTGTAGATGGACTTACCCGTGGACGTGACGGGGACGCCGTGGGCGGTCGCGTAGGCCAGCGCGTCGTCGCGGGAGCGAATGTCCCACTCGCGCCAGGGCGCGATGACGGCCAGGCGCGGATTGAGCGCCATCACGCCCAACTCGAAGCGCACCTGGTCGTTGCCCTTGCCGGTAGCGCCGTGCGCGACCGCGTCCGCGCCTTCCAGTTCCGCGATCTCCACCATGCGCTTGGCAATCAGCGGGCGCGCAAACGACGTGCCGAGCAAGTATTGCCGCTCGTACACGGCCCCGGCGCGCAGCGTGGGGAAGACAAAATCGGTCACGAACTCCTGGCGCAAGTCCTCCACGTAGGACTTCACCGCGCCGCTGATTCGCGCCTTCTCCGGCAGGCCGCTCAACTCCTCCTCCTGCCCCAAATCCGCCGTGAACGTCACAACCTCGCAGCCATAGCTCTCAATCAGCCACGGCACAATACACGACGTATCCAGCCCCCCCGAATACGCCAACACCACTTTTGAGACTTTTTTCTTTGCCATCCTCTTTCCTCGCTTTTGGTAATTAGAAATCAGAAATGAGTAACGAGTAATGAGAAATGAGTAGCACACTCATTTCTCATTACCCATTTCCCATTACTTTCTTACGATACCGGCCACACATCCGACGTTTGCTTGGGGAACAGGGCGTCGAGCAGCAGGCGCGCTTCGAGGCGACCGCCGCAATCGGGAAACGCCGCCATCAATTCCGCCAGCGAGCGGTAGCCGAACAGTAGTTGCAGGAACGTCAGTGGTGGGAATTCGGTGGAAGTGACGGTGTTGGCGGGCGAGTCCCAGCGCTGCACATCCGCCAGACGCCCTTTCTCGAAAACGAGATACAGCCCGTCGCGGTAGAAGTTGAGCCACAACTCGCCAGAATAGCCGACCAGCGCCGAGCGCGCCAGCCGCTCCTCCAACACCGGCGCGACGGTGCGCAGGAAGTCGGGCAGGTCGGGGACGCGCACATACCAACTGTACGGCTTGCGGAACTGCGGCAGCCACTCCTGCGACACCATCGGGTAGCAGGGATGCTCACGGCCTAACATCAACGTCAGTCGCGCGAAGGGCGGCGCGTCATCCTCCTCAAAGTAGGGCCGATACGTCGTCCCCGCTTCTTTGAGATAGCGCAGCACGCCCGGCGTAACCTCCCACCACGACACGCCCGGCTGAAGCTCGTAAGCCCACAGCGCCAGCGCGTCGCCCCACAGGGTCTCCGGGTGAACCAGGTAGCCCACCGGCGCGCCGGACGCCGCCGCGATGATGCCCACAAAGAACGTGTTCGTGCCGCCCCGCGTGCGTTCCTCGATCTCGTAGCGCCACAGGGCGGCATCGCGCACACAACGCATGAGATGGCGTTTGGCGGCATGGGCTTCTACCTGCTGGATGAAGGGAATATCCGCCGCAGTGGCTTGACGCACCCGGTAGGGTTCGGCAGCGCCATCCGCCAGGCGCGGCACGCTGGTCAACGGGCCGCTGTATCCGCCGTGCATATCCACTGCCATCTCATAGCCGAACTGGCGGTAGTAGTACGGGATGCCGGTGATGCCCTGCATCTTGTGGCCGCGTTCCGCGCTCCACCGGTGCAACACCGCAAACTGCGCCCGCACCAGCCCGCGATTGCGGTAATCGGGATGCGTCCCCACCAGTTCCGGGCGGCCCACCGGGATCTCGATGCCGCCATAAGACCACGTCTGCGCGATCAAGTTGGTGGAGGACACAATCGCGCCGGTCGCCGTGTCCTCCACCACCAGGAAATCCTCCGTCCGGAACGTGGGATGCGGGTTGAGCATCAAGTCGCGTATCCAATGTACCATGTGCGGGTCGGGCTTATCCCACCCAATGTCGCTGTGGACGCGGCTGTTGAACTCCGCCAGCGACTCCACATCCGCCGCCGTCGCCGAGCGTAGAATTAAACCGTTGCCTAAATCTTGAAGAATGTTTTCACGCATTGTCGCTCCTTAAATGGGGAATTAGGGATTGGGGATTAGGGATTGGGGCATGTCCCCAATCCCTAATCCCTAATCCCTAGGCCCCAATCCCTAACCTCCCCCCAACGTCTCCAACGCCCGCGCCAACACGGCGACGCCTCTGCGAAACTCGGCGGCGTCAATGTGTTCGTGCGGGGTGTGATCCAACGAGGAATCCCCCGGCCCATAGGCCACCATCGGACATTCCCACACCGGGCCGACGGTATTCATGTCGGACGTGCCGGTCTTGAGCTTGAACGCCGGCTTGCCACCCTCGGCGCGGATGGCGCGCAGCAGCGCGCGCACCGGCGGCGTGTTCTTCTCTGACTGGTACGCCGGATCGCTGCCTCGGAAAGTGAGTTTGGCCGCGTGCGCCCAAGAGTCCATCTTCTCCAACAGATCGGCCATCCCAAAACCGGGCGGCAGCCGCGCCACGATGGTCATTTCCACGTAGTCATTTAACCCGTCGCTGTAGGTATGCAAATCGCGCAGTGCAGGATCGAGCGTGTAGAAGCGGCCTTTGCGCCCTTGCGCCAACGCTTCCTGGTTGTACGCCCCGGCGTAACGCCGCACGCTGTTCCAGAATGTGACCGCGTGCTCCGCCGGGCCGACAAACTCGCCCGCGCTGTGCCCGCCGGGCTGCGTCAGGCTGTATTCCATCAACAGCCGACCCTTGTACCCCAACGTGATGCAATCCCACGCGCTCGGCTCGCCGATGATGGCGCAGCTTGGGGCGGCCATCGTCTGCGCCAGGTATTGCGATCCCCAGCCGTGCGACTCCTCCTCCACCGCACCGATGACAGTGACGCGCGCGTTCGTCAGCTTTGGGGCCACCTGCGCCGCCGCCAGCACGAACGCCGTCAACGGCCCCTTCGCGTCCACCGCGCCGCGCCCGTAGAGCGTGTCGCCCTCCCAGCGCACGGGGATGAAACCGGGCACCGTATCCATGTGGCCTAACAACACCACATGATTCTCGGCGGCGGGATTGCCCACCGTCCCTACCACATTGCCGGCCTCGTCGCGGTGCGCCACAAAGCCCATCTTCCGCATCTGCGCGATGAGGTATTCGGCAAAAATATCCTCGCCACCGGAAGGACTGGGGATGGCGAGGAGTTTTTCCAGAAATTCGAGGTCATTCATAGAATTCAATCACCAATGTACTCATAAGTATCCCGGATCCGCCCTATTGATGAAACGTGAAACGTGAAACGTGAGATGTTTATAGTGAAGTCATCACGTTTCACGTTTCACGCTTCACGCTTCACGGCCCAGGAATAGCCTACCCTGCGCCGGCCGCGTGCGTGACCGTCCGATGAATCGGCTGATAACCCTGTGCGGCGAGGTCGGCGGGAGGCAGCGAGGCTTCGTCGGGTTTGTCGGAGAGGCCGAAGAGCAGCGCGCCTTGATCCCGCCACTTCAAAGCCATCTCACGCACTTCTTGCGTGATGACGATCTCGCCCGCCAGCAGGTCAGCGGCGGATGCGGCATCGTCCATCTGCCCCATCCGCCCGACGGTCTCTCGGTACTCGTTGTAGCGGAACGCTTTGAACGGCGTCGGATCGCCCTGCTGCACGCGGGCGGCGATGTCGCTGTGAAGCGCGCGCAGGTCGGCGGGGAGGTCAGCGGCGCGGGCGTCCACCTCGGCGATGAAGTGCGCGAAGTCCGTCAGCGTGCCGTCGCGGACGTCGTTCACCAGCGGGCCGAGGCGCACCAGGCCGCTGCTCACAATCAGGCAGACGTAAGCCAGGTAATCCTGATTGTCGCCGGTGAACGGGTGGAATTCCGGGCGATTGAGCGTCTCGTAAGCGGCCTGGAAGACGCCCGGACGGAACGCTTCGCCGAGCAGCGCGTCCACCGTGCGCCGGACGGCGGCGACGCGCGCGGCGTCAATCTGCGCATCGTTGCGCCCGCGCGCGCCCAGCGTCGTCTTGTCGAGGTCAATGACCACCGCCGTTCGCCGGTCAATCCGAAAATCATAATCCCGGCACAGCGCGTCGAAGTCGGACAGCAGTTCCCACCGGTTGGCCTGGAAAATCGTCCCGGCGTCTATTTCTTCCATCTCCACGGCCGGATCGTCGCCCGTCTCCGAGCCGATGAAGGCCATGCCGGGGCAGCGCGTCGCCTTGCACAGGTAGGTGAAGGCCGTCTGATCGAGCAGGCGCGTGTCGCCCACGTAGACGATGCGAGCCAGCGACGTAGACGGCGCATCCAACGCGCGGGCGGCGCGCAATAACAACGCCATCACGCGCGCGTACTCCCGCTCGCTCTTGCGCGGCGTCACGTTAGCGGGGATGCCAATCTCCGCGCGCAGATCGGCCAGCCCAGGCAGCCGCGCATCCACCGGCTTGAGGTTGCGGTAGACGATCAAATCGCCGAGAAATTCAGAAACTGAGGTACGTCCGTAAGTCTGCATAGAGACTCCTTTGCGAATAGCGAATAGCGAATTACGAATAGTAAAACCGCTACAGCAAAAATTAAAGGGCGTTTTTGTGGGCGAACTACGCTCGCCCACAAAAACAGCACCTTTTTATTGTAGCACAAATTCCCCCAGCCAGCCTTGCGCGGCGAGCAATTCCGCGTTTAGCACTGCGCCACTGGCCGCGCCGCGCAGCGTGTTGTGGACCACCGTCGTCAGCCGGATGTCCAGCAGCGGGCAGGGGCGGATGCGGCCCACGGTGACGGCCATGCCGCCTTCGTTGTCCCGATCGCGGCGCGGCTGGGGGCGATCCGGCTCCAGACGCACGACGATGGAATGGGCAGGCATACTCGGCAGCGCGCGGACGACCTCCGGCGGCTCGTAGGCGCGCAGCGCGGCAATCACGTCGTCCACGGTCGGCTTGCGCTCGAAGCCCACCGACAGGCTGACCGTGTGCCCATCCAACACCGGCACGCGGTGGATGTGCGGGCTGAGCGAGAGGTCGGCATTGACGTGCTGCCCGTCCGCCACCCGCCCCAACAGTTTGCGCAGCTCCGGCTCAAATTTATCCTCCTCCCCCTTGATGTAGGGGATGACGTTGTCCAGGATGTCGAGCGAGGCCACGCCCGGATACCCCGCGCCGGAAATCGCTTGCAGCGACGCCATGAAAACCTTGCAGACGCCGAAGGCCACGTCCAGCGGTTTGAGCGCCATCGCCGGGCCGGTGATCGTGCAGTTGGGGCTGGCGACCATCAGACCGGGCCAGCCATAAGTCTGCCGCTGCCGCGCGATCAAGTCTGTGTGATCGGCGTTGATGTCGGGGATGAGCAACGGCACATCCTGCGCCTGCCGGTACGTGGAAGCGTTGGTGCAGACGGCGTACCCGGCTTTGGCGTATTCCGGCTCGATTTCGCGCGCCACGTCCGAGGGCAACGCCGAGAAGACGACTTTGGCCGGTAAATTCGTCTCCAACGGCAGCACCACCATCTCGCCAATGCCGGGCGGCGGATCGCCGGGGATGACCCAGTTGGCCGCGTCGGCGTACCGCTTGCCCGCGCTGCGCTCCGAGGCCGCCAGCGCCGCAATCTCGAACCAGGGA
>JAKQHY010000107.1 GCA_029555965.1 Chloroflexota bacterium
AGCACCAGACCAAGCCCGCCGCGTGGGAGGCATTGGATTACGAGCAACTCAGGGCGGCAGTGCATGATTACACCCGCGACGCCCTCACCGCGCTGCGGGCGCAGGGGACGGACCCGGACATCGTGCAGATCGGCAATGAGATCACCCCCGGCTTCCTCTGGGACGACGGCAAGCTGGACGACTCGGACGACGCCTTCGCGCGGTTGGCGGGCCTCCTCAAGGCCGGCATCGCCGGCGTGAAGGACTCCGGCAGCGGCGCGCGAATCATGCTGCACCTGGATCGGGGCGGCGACAACGCCGCCTGTCGCTGGTGGTTCGACGGCGTCCTTGCCGAGGGCGTCGAGTTCGACCTCATCGGGCTGTCGTTCTACGGCTACTGGCACGGCGACCTGGCCGACCTCTCCGCCAACCTGGCCGATCTGGCGCAGCGCTACGGCAAGGAATTGATCGTGGTGGAGACGGCCTACGCCTACACCCTGTCGAACCAGGACGGCTACGGCAACATCATCAGTTCTTCCAGCCAGCTCCTCCCCGGCTATCCGGCTTCGGAGGAGGGGCAGGCCGCGTGGGTCAGGGACCTCATGCAGACCGTGGCGACTGCGCCGGGCGGCCTGAGCAAGGGCGTGTTCTACTGGGAACCGGCGTGGCTGGGCCTGCGGGGCTGCGGCTGGGATCCCACGGACGACCGGTCGGGCAACGCCTGGGAGAATCAAGCCCTGTTCGGCTTCGACGGGCGCGCGCTGCCTGCGCTGGCGGTGTTCAAAGAGTTTTCAATGGACTCGGCAAATTCAAAGTAATGTATGAAAAACGCATTCATCAAGCAGTACGCCCATACCTGGCGAGTCTTCGCGGGGATAGTCAAAGATTTTGACGCAGATGCCTGGCTCCACACCGGGCGAGGCGTCATCCTGCCGGTGCGCATCGCGTTTCACCTGTTGAAATCGGTCACCTACTACCTCGAGGACTCATCCACGGTGCTGCTGGCAGCGGGGAAGCCTTTCGACGGCAACTGGGAAACGGTGACAGAGGCGGACTGGCCCTCTCAAGATGACATCCTGACAGGGATTGAGGTCTGGCAGGCCAGAACGGAGCAATGGCTGACCGAGATGGACTTCAATGCCGAAAACAAGACGTTTCCCTGGGCCGGGGAAACGCGAGGGGGCGTGGCTTTGTTCTTGTTACGCCACACCCTTTACCACATCGGGGAATTGAACGGGCTCCTTGAAGAGAGCAAAAATGGGAAGGCGGCAGACAATTTTGTGAAGACCCTGTAAGGCCATGAGGAAAGCACCACCCTGCGCCTGAATCAAGCATGAAGGAGGCTCAAATGAAAACCATCGGTCTGTTGGGCGGCATGAGTTGGGAGTCTTCCCTGGAATACTACCGCATCATCAACGAAACCACCCGCCTGCGGCTGGGCGGGCTTCATTCGGCCCCGTGCATCCTGGTTTCGGTGGACTTCGCCGAAATCGAAGTCCTTCAGCAGGAAGAGCGCTGGTCAGAGGCCGCCGACCGGCTGGCGGAGGCGGGGCGCAGTCTGGAACGCGCGGGCGCGGACTTCGTCGTCCTCTGCACGAACACCATGCACCTCGTGGCGGACGAGCTGCAAGCCGGCCTTTCCATTCCGCTCCTACACATCGCGGACGCCACGGCGCACCAGGTGCAGGTCGCCGGTCTGCAAACGATTGGGCTGTTGGGTACGCGCTTCACCATGGAACGCGATTTCTACAAGGGCCGTCTGAGCGGTCGTCATGGATTGAACGTTCTCATCCCGAACCTGGAGGCCCGCGAGATAGTGCATCGCGTTATCTACGAGGAGTTGTGTCAGGGAATTATCAGCCCTGAATCCAGAGAGCACTACCGCCATATTATGGCGCAGTTAGTACGGGACGGCGCTGAGGGGATCATTCTAGGCTGCACTGAAATCGAATTGTTGGTGCATGAGGAGGATAGCCCGGTTCCACTGTTCCCTACCACTCGGATTCATGCCGTCGCAGCCGTGGATTATGCATTGGTATGAAAAGCGAGGAGTATAGGCATTCATCAGGGAAAGTTGTGTTTTTATTTTGGCCGGCGCGTTGGTCGTTGCCGGTTTGGGGGGTGTGGAGGATCACGACCGTAGCGACCGCGCCGGGCGGCCTGGGCAAGGGCGTGTTCTACTGGGAACCGGCGTGGCTGGGCCTGCGGGGCTGCGGCTGGGATTCCACGGACGCCACCTCCGGCAACGCCTGGGAGAACCAGGCCCTGTTCGGCTTCGACGGGCGCGCGTTGCCTGCGCTGGCGGTGTTCCGAGAGTTCTCAACGGAGTGAGCAGGAGCGGAGTTTGTGTTTAAAATCAGGCCGTGTTAAAATAATGGTGTTGGCGTCAGGGTTAAAATCCGCACCATACCTATCTCAACTTCTCCTCTATTTTCCCCATGACGACCGCCCCTTACCAGAAGGGTATCGTGGAGGCCGCCAAATTCTGCAAATCGAAGCGATTTTGTCGCAGAGACCGCAGCATTCGCAGAGGTTTTACGGGTTTCTCTGCACTCTCAAGGTAGATAGAAAGTGATAGTCCATGATTGGGTACGTCATTCTGGTTATTATTGTAGTGCTGGCCGCGTTCACGGCGATTCGCGCTAAAAGCCTGATCCGCGCGGCGTTGGCGCTGGGGTTGGGCAGCGCGGCGCTGGCGATGCTATTCTTCCTTATGGACGCCCCTTACGCCGGCGGTTTCGAGTTGAGCGTGGGCGCCGGGCTGATCAGCGTCCTGTTCATCATCGCCATCAGCTTGACACAAACGTTGGGGGAGCGCGACCGTGAAGCGTGAAAGTTGGCGCTGGCTGGCCTTGTTGCTGCTCGTGCTGCTGGGCGGTGTGCTGATCGGGCGCGCGTTGCGCGCTGATTCGCAACCAGACGCGCAGGTCGCGGCCCCGGAGACCGCCTTCCGCGCCTGGTTTTGGGAACGGCGCGCGTTGGACTTGTCCGTGCAGGTCTGCTTGATCTTCGTTGGTGCGCTGGGCGTGGCTGCCGTGCTGCCGCAGAGCCACGAGGCCCTGCCTCCCGACGAGACCCCACCTACGGAGGTATTGTAAAAATATGGACAATCGCATCAACCATAGCAGAAAAAGGCTCATAGCAGGCGATTCATCGCCCATCAACACGGCATTAAAGCGCCTGCTACAACCCCCAACGTTCAACTTTCAACCTTCAACTTTCAACACGCTCTTGGGAGACGGCTAATGCTTACTCCTACGCCGCCCTGGATGGACTGGGTCAACACAATCGCCAGCCTGTTGCTGTTTGTGATAGGCTTGGGGGGGCTGCTGACTCAGCGCAACGTCATCAAGCAAGTACTGTGCATCAAAATTATGCTTCAAGGCGTCACCCTGGGGTTGATTCACGCTGGGCGGTTGAGCCAGGATTTACACTTTGCCCAGGCCATGGTCGTCTCGGCGCTGATTGTGGAGTCGGTGGTTATTGCGGTGGCCCTCGCGTTGATTGTGAACATCTTCCGCCATTACCCGTCGGGCGATGTGGATCGCCTGGATCGGTTGCGGGGGTAGGCCGATGCTCACCGTGTGGTTCGCCGGTCTTGTTCTGCTTCCCCTGCTGGGCGGCGTGACGCTGTTGATCGCCGGGCGCCGCCTCTCTCCTCGCGTCGGACGTTGGATCGCTCTGAGCATCGCCGGTTGGGCGACGGTGAGCGCCGCTGTCCTCATGGCTTTTGGCGAGCAGGTACTGCCCGTGCAGTTCACCTGGCTGCCGGGCGCGGGTGCGATCACTTTTACCACGGCGGCCACCGGTTTGCGCGCTGCCTTCGCCACCGCCGCCGCCGCTTTTTTCGCCTTGCTTATCACCCCGGCGTATGAAGCCCCCACGCCCGCCTCATCCGCCCTGGCGCTGCTGGCGCTGGCGGCGGCCAACGCGGCCTTTCTCTCCGCGCATTTCCTGGGGCGCTATGTGGCGCTTGAAACGGTGGGGGTGTGTATCGCGCTTGTCCCCTTGCTCGCGCGCGCCGGGGATGTCGGCGCGCGTCTGGCGCGTTTCGTTTACCTGGTGCTGCGCGTGGGCGACACCGGTTTCCTGGTCGCTATGCTCATGCTGATGCACGCTGCCGACACGTTGGACATTACTCCCGCCTTGGAAGCGGGCGCAACCCTGAGCGCGCCGCGCCTCACCTGGGTCATCCTGGGCTTCACGCTGGCCGTTTGGGTGAAGATCGGCGCGTGGCCCTTTGGGGCGTGGCAGCAAGTCGGGGAGTCGTGCGACTTCGCCACCCACACTTGGACTTATGCCACGGTCATGCCCAACCTGGGGCTGTATCTGCTCTATCGTATCACGCCGCTGCTGGCGTGGCAACCCGCGCTGCAAACCGGCATCCTGTGGCTGGCCCTCGGCGGGATGGTGTTGACGACATTGCTGGCGTGGCTCAGGCGCGATTTGCGCCCCGCGCTGGCGTATCTGAGCGCGGCGGAAAGCGGGCTGGCGTTATGCCTGGCCGCCGGTGGGCAGAAAACGCTCGTCGCTACGCTCTTGCTTGTTATGACGTTTTTGCGCCTGCTATTTCTGTGGGGCGGTCGGGCCGTTTTGGCGACTGAGAGCCGCCCCCGCGCACGCCGTTTGGGCGCCGCGCTGATCGGCCTGGGTGGCCTGGGGCTAACCGGTTTCAACGGCTATTTTCTCTGGCGACTGGCGCAAGCGACCGTCATTCCCTGGCCCGTGTGGGGCGCGCTCGGCGTCCTTGTCCTGCTGATGGGCGGGCGTTATGGGGCGGCGGCTATCGGCGGTTGGGCCGGCCGCCTTGCCATTCCCTGGGAGCCGACGATCCCAACGCAGGCGCTTGCGCTGGATCGTGGGTTGAACGGGCTGGCGCAGGGCGCGCGTGCGTGGCTCGAAGTGGGGCTGCTGGAACGGCTGATGGTGTGGGCGCCGCGCGGGCTGATTGGGCTGGCGGAGGGCGCGCACACGTGGTTCGAAGTGGGAGTGCTGGAACGGCTGGTGGCGGCCGTGCCGCGTGTGTTGATTGGCGGGGCCGCGCGGCTCCAGGATGTGGAAGAGAATGGACTGGAAGGCGCGTTGCACGGGACGACAGACGGCGCGTTTGCGTTTAGCCGGTGGGTGCAGGCCCGGCACACCGGCCGATTGCGCGTCAATTTGCAATGGGTGCTGGCCGCGCTCGTGCTGATTGTCGCCATGTTAGTATGGCAAGGATGGTGAACCATGTCGCTTACCACAATTGAATTGCTATTGATCCTTGGATCCCCGGTGATTGTCGCGCTCGCGCTCCTTATCTTCCCTCGGCGGCTGCGTCCCGTGGCGCGCTGGCTGGCCGCCGGTGCCGCCGCGCTCTCCCTGGCGGCGATGTTTGCGCTCATCCCCGCGCTTTATCGGGGAGAAGTTCCCGCCATTGCTCTGACGTGGATTCCGGCGGCGGGCATCGAGTTCGACCTGCACATTGACTGGCTCACGCTGCCCTTCGCCATCACCGAGGGGGCGGTGACGCTGCTGGCGATATTCTACGCCTGGGGCAGCGAAGCAGACGACTCCCGCAGTTCCTACTTCTATGGGCTACTGCTGCTTTTTGCGGTGGGCATGGCCGGGACGACGCTGGCTGACGGGATGGTGCTCTTTTACACCTTCTGGGAGTTGATGTTGATCGCCTCGTGCGCGCTCATCCTGGCGTGGGGGCACACGGCCAACGGCGGGCGGTCTTTGCGCGCGGTTACGCTCAAATACTTCATCTTCACCCACCTGGGTTCGTTGCTGGTGTTGGTGGCCCTGGTGATTCTCTACGATGCCACCGGCACGGATCGCTTCTCCGCGCTGCGCGCCGGCGTGAGCCTTGCGCCGGCGATGACGACGACGGTGATCGCGTTTTTCCTGGTGGGCTTCTGCGTCAAAATGGCGATTTTCCCCCTGCATTTATGGCTGCCCGACGCACACACGGTCGCGCCGATGCCGGTGACGATTATGTTGGCCGCCGCGATGTTGAGCATGGGCGCGTATGGCGTCCTGCGTTTTCCGTTGAGCATTTTCACCATGGCCGATGTGCAGCCTTTCGCGCTTCCCATGATGATTTTGGGCGTGTTTTCCGAGATTTACGGCGCGCTGATGGCCCTGGCCGAGCGCGATATCAAACGTATCATTGCCTATTCCAGCGTCAGCCAGATGGGCTATATCTTGTTTGGGATCGGCACCCTGACGTATCATGGGCTGGCGGGCGCAACCTTGCACGTTATCTACCATGCCATTGTCAAGGCACTGCTCTTTATGATCGTTGGGCTGATCATCCACGCGACGGGCCGGCGCCACATTGACGAGTTGGGCGGGTTGGCGCGGCGGATGCCGGTAGTCGCGGCCTGCGCGCTGATCGGCATCCTGGCGATTGCCGGCGCGCCGCCCTTGTGCGTCTTCGACAGCGAGTGGATGATCTTCGCCGGCGGCCTGGAGACGCCTTACATTACCCTCTCCGTCATCACCGCCTTCGGTTCACTGCTCACCGTGGTCTATGCGCTATGGTTTGGCAGTCGCATCTTCTTGGGCCAAGACCCGGCGTCGGTCTCTGACCCCGTTCCGTTCAAACTGCCGCTGGCGATGGTCGCGCCGATGGTGTTGCTCGCCGCGTTGGCGATTATTGAGGGCCTGTTTCCCGCGCCGCTTTTCGATTGGGTGGCGCACGAACTGCCCATGCTGCTCGGAGGTAATTGGTGACTTCGGGCGATACGGGCGTCATGATCCCCTTTCTTTTTCTGGTGGGGGGAGCGTTTGTCATTTACCTGGTGGCGCGGCTCATCACCTCGCGCAATCACTGGCTGGCGTTGTTGACGGCGCTGATATTTGCCGGCGCGCTGGTCTCGCTGCTGGTGCTCAGGCGCGCGCCTGGCGTTGCGGTTCCCATGTGGGGCGATGCTGCGCCGGGCGGGGTGGTGTTGCGCGCCGATGCGGGAGCGATCTTCATCGGCGGCATTGCCTTGGGCATGGGGACGTGTGTGGCGATCTACTCCGGGCGGTATTTACGGCTAGATCAACGCTACAAAACATACTACCCGTTGCTGCTGCTCATGATCACAGGGCTGTTGGGCATGGTGATGACCAGCGATCTGTTCAGCCTGTACATGTTCTGTGAATTGATGAGCGTGGCAAGTTATGTTCTGGTCGCCTTTCGGCGGCGCACCGACACGTCCATCGAGGCCGGATTCAAATATTTGGTGATGGGGAGCGTGGGCACCATCACGTTGTTGATGGGAATCACGTTGATCTACCGCGAGACCGGGGTGCTGACGTTGCCCCAACCCATCATCGCGCCGGGGATGTGGGCGCGCGCCGGGCTGGCCTGTCTCTGGGTGGGGCTGGGCCTCAAGAGCGCGATCGTGCCATTGCATACCTGGCAGCCGGATGCGTATGGGCGCGCCCCAGGCAGTGTCAGCGCGTTGTTCTCTGGGATGCTCGCGCCGTTCTATGTGCTGCTCAAGGTTAGCCTGGCGTTGGGCTTCCCGGCGCGCGACCTGGGCCTGGGTTTGATGCTCTGTGGGCTGGCGAATATGCTGGTGGGTAACGGCATGGCGTTGGTGCAAACGCACACCAAGCGGCTGTTGGCCTACTCTTCGATTGCACAGATGGGCTATGGGCTGTTCAGTGTCGGGGTGGGGTTGCGTCACGCGCTGCCGTCCGCGATCCAGGCGGGTTTCTTCCTGCTGCTGGCGCACGCGGCGATGAAGGGCCTGGCTTTTCTCAGCAAGGGCGTCTGCAATTTCTACGATCACACGACCCAGGTTGCTGAATTGCGCGGCGTTTTCTACCGTCTGCCGCCGGTCGCGCTGACGTTTGGCATTGCCATTATGGGGCTGGTCGGCATCCCCCCGTTGGCGGGGTTTGCGGGCAAATGGTTCATCTTGACGCAGGTGTGGCAGGCGCGGGATGTCTGGGTTTACGCGGGCATCGTTGTCTTTCTGTTGATGCTGCTGCTGTCTTTGGGCTATTATTTGCCGATGCTGGCGTTGCTTTTCGCGCCGGCGCCGGAATTGCCGCCCATGCCCGTGAAGATCTCCCGCTGGCTGCTCGCGCCGCTGCTGGCCCTGGCCGCGCTCGTCCTCTGGCTGGGGATCGCGCCAGGCTGGTGGCTACAGTGGGCCGGCGAAGCGGCGGCGGCCTTGGGGGTGGGGTAGGGGATGGATAATTTCTGGTCAAGCCCGCCAGTGGCTTTCGGAGTGTTTCTCGCGTTAACCTATGGTTTGTACGTGCTGGGCGGCGTTTTGGGATTCAAGGGCGCGCCGCCGCCTGACCGCCATTTGCCCTATACTGGCGGCGAACGTCCGCGCCCATTGCCGGGGATGATGGCCTATCACGCCTTTTTCCGGCTGGCGCTGCTTTTCGGCATCTTGCACGTGGCGACGTTGGTGCTTTCAACTTTGCCGCAGGATGTGCTTTCGCATCGCACTGCGCTGCTGTATTTGGGCGGGGTTGCCATCAGCGTCTTTGTGTTGACGGGAGAAGAGGCGTGATTAGGGATTGGGGACTGGGCAAACCTAATCCCTAATCCCCCAAAAGGAGTGTGAATGAACATTGAAGTTGCTTTGCGCGAGCTTTTGCACCCTATTGTGCGGTGGGCGCGGCGGAAATCGCCGTGGGTGCTGCATTACAACAGCGGCGGTTGCAACGGCTGCGACATCGAAATCCTGGATACGTTGACGCCGCGTTATGACGTGGAGCGGCTCGGCATCCTTAAAGAGGCTTCGCCGCGCCATGCCGACATCCTGCTTTGCACCGGCCCGGTGACGCGCCAATCCCGCGACCGCCTGCGGCTCATTTACGATCAGATGCCGGAGCCGAAGTGGGTGGCGGCGGTGGGCAGTTGTTGCTGCTCCGGCGGCGTTTTCCAGGGGGCGTACAACGTCCTGGGGGGTGTGGATCACGTTGTGCCGGTGGATATGTACATCCCCGGTTGCCCTTGCCGCCCGGAGGCGATCATTGACGGGTTGGCCCGTCTATTGGAGTTAATCCAATGAACCGTTTGCTGCGCCAACTTCACCTGTTTGAAGAAATCTTCAGCGCGTTTCAGGCCGCCTTTCCGGATGATCCGTTGACGGTGCAGGCTATGCCGATAGACGAAACTTTCGTGACCCTGGCGCCGGAGCATATTCACGAGGCCTGCGAGATTTTAGTGGAACGCTTTGACTTTTACCACCTCTCCACCATCACTGGCCTGGATACCGGCGCAGCAGTCGAGCTGTTCTACCATTTTTGGAACGCCTACGGCATCACTCTGCGCACCGCGCTGCCCTACACTGCCCTGCGCATTGCTACCCTCACCGACTTCATTCCCGGCGCGGCGTTCTACGAGCGGGAGCTTTACACGATGTTGGGAGTGGTGTTTGAGGGGCACGTAAATCTACAACCCTTATTGCAGCCGGACGATTGGGATGGCAGCCATCCGCTGCGCAAGACGTAATCCGCAATTCGCAAAAGGACTTCTTATGACCAAAATTATCGTTCCCATTGGGCCGCAGCACCCGCTACTGAAGGAGCCGGTGTCCTTCCAGCTCACCGTGGAGGGCGAGCATGTCACCGAGAGCGCCATGCGGCTGGGTTACGTTCACCGGGGCATCGAGCGACTTTGCCAAGAGCGCACCTACGTGCAGAATATTCACTTGTTGGAGCGGATATGCGGCATCTGTTCTCACGTTCATACGACCACGTTTTGCCAGGGCGTAGAGGCATTGCTCGGCGTGAAACTGCCGTCCCGTGCACTCTATTTGCGCGCGCTGCTGTGCGAGTTGGAGCGGATTCACAGTCACCTGCTGTGGCTGGGCGTGCTGGCTCTCAACATTGGGTTCGACACTATCTTTATGTACGCCTGGCACGACCGGGAAGTCGTCCTGGATATTATGGAGGATTTGTCGGGCGGGCGCGTCTCCCATGCGGTGAACATCGTTGGCGGCGTGCGCTTCGATCTGACAGACGACCGCCGCGTGACGTTGTTGCGACAGTTGAACGGGTTGGAGGAGCAGGTTCGCATTCTGTTGGGCGTGGTAGAGCATGAGCAGACGTTGCAAGCCCGCACGCGCAACGTGGGCCGCCTTTCGCTGGAGCAGATTCGGCGGTATTGCGTTGTCGGGCCGGTGGCGCGCGCTTCGGGGTTGGATGTGGACTTGCGGCGCGATATGCCTCGCCCTCCCTACGACGGCCTGACGTTTCAAGTGCCGGTGCGCCAGGAAGGAGACGTGTGGGCGCGCACTCTGGTGCGGATGTTGGAGACAGTGGAGAGCGTCCACCTGTGCCGCCAGATGTTGGATTTGCTGCCGCCCGGTCCGGTTTCGACGCGCGTATCACGCCGCGTCCCCGCCGGCGAGGTGGTCAGCCGCACCGAGGCCCCGCGCGGCGAGGTCGTCTACTACATCCGCAGTGACGGCAGCGACAAACCGGCGCGCGTCAAAGTGCGCACACCCACCCTCACCAACCTTATCACCCTGCCCAGTCAACTGGAAAACGTCAATATGGCCGACGTATCGGTTGTGCTTTCCGGCGTGGATTTATGTATCGCGTGCGCGGATCGGTGAGCAGAAATCGGTAATGGGTAATCAGAAATCAGTCGCCAGTTTCCGATTTCCGATTTCCAGTTTCCAGTAACCAGTAACCAAGAACCGAAATGTTATTCAAACTTTTAATCTTTCCAGGCTTTCTATTCTTGCTGCTGTGCGCCTTTGTTTTTGATTGGGTGGATCGGCGGATGCTGGCGCGTTTCCAGGGGCGGGTGGGGCCGCCATGGTATCAGCCGGTGGCCGATTTCATCAAGCTGCCGACGAAGGAGGACACGTTGCCCCAGGGCGTCAACGCGACCGTCGCTGCCGCCCTGCCGATGCTCGCGTTGGCCGCCGTCCTCACCGCCAGCGTCTACGTGCCGGTGGCGGGCGTGGTCTCTGCTTCGTTTGAGGGCGATCTCATTGTGGTGTTGTTCCTGCTCAGCCTTCCGGCATTGACTTATTTCCTGGCCGGGTGGATCTCGGTGGGGGTGTACAGCATCCTTGGTGGGCATCGCTCGCTGCTGCAATACTTCTCCTATGAGGTGCCTTTTTTGATGGCGGTGGCCGGCCCGGCGGTACTCAGCGGCTCGTGGTCTATTGCCAGCATTGTGGCGTACCAGGCGCAGACGACCTGGGGGGCGGTGATGCAGCCGCTCGGGTTCGTGTTGGCGGTGGTGGGCCTCATCGGCAAGCTCAAGCGCGATCCGCTGGACATTCCCAAAGCTAAATCCGAGGTCGTCTCCGGCTCCCTTACCGAGTTCAGTGGGCGCAAACTGGCCCTATGGCGGCTTTCGATGAACATGCAGACGGTGGTGGGGATTTTCCTGCTGGTCAACCTCTTCTTCGGCGAGAGTCGCTTCTTTGACGTGCTGCCGGCGTTCCCCGTCTTCGGGCTGAAGGCTTTGAGCATCCTGTTGCTGCTGGCGACCGCCAGTGCGATTTATGCGCGACTGCGCATTGACCAGTTGGCGGATCTGGGCTGGCGTATCCTTGCGCCGCTGGCGTTGTTGCAAATTCTCGCCAACGTGGGTATTGGAGGGTAGGATGGGGTTTAGTCTGCGTTCTATTGTTTATTTGCTGCCCCAGGTGTGGCGCGTGCTGCGGGCCGGCCCGCTCACCGTGCAATTTCCCTTCGCGCCGCCCGAACTCCAGGAAGGGTATCGCGGGCAAGTCGTGGTAGACGCTGCCCGCTGTCGGGGCTGTAGCCTGTGCGTGCGCGATTGTCCCGCCTTCGCGCTGGAACTGGAGCGCGAGGGGCGCGAGGAATACCGCTTGATTTACCACCCCGACCGCTGCGCCTACTGCGGGCAGTGCGAACTGAGCTGCCAGTTCGGCGCAATCCGCCTGAGCAATACCTTCACCCGCGCCACCGCCGACCGCGATACGCTCACGCGAGTGCTGGTAGACCGGCGCCCATCGCCGCCCCCGCTGGACGAGTAAGGTCGGGCGCGCTTACCAGCCTCCGCAACATTCGAGCCTTCAGGCCGCCGATTTGGGCATATCCCGGCTGGCGAGAACGTTGATGCCGGTGTCCAGCGCGTTTTCCAGCACAACTTGCCCCATCTGCACCGGCGCGGCGATTTCCACCCGGCGCAGGGCGTCGAGCAACTCAAAGATGCGCGGCTTGGGGAAGGGCGCGGCGGTGTACACCGGCGCCAGCGGATGGACGCCGCCCTGCACCTTCACCGTCGTCGCCACCATCCGGCGCGGATCGGTGAGTTCTGCCTGGACGTACTGCGCCCCGCGCTTGCAGTTATTGCCTTCGACGTTCAAAACCGTACTGCCCTCGTGCGTCGCTTCCAACGTGCAGCCCATCGGGCACGTAATGCAAATAAGCTTTTCGGTAACGGACATTGTTTGACCTCTTGTGAAAAGTAAAGAGTAATGAGAGATGGGTCATGAGTGGGGGAGTTGGTAACTGGTAATTGGAAATCGGTAACTGGAAATCGGTAACTTGTTACTCGTTACTCATTTCTCATTACTGATTTCCAATTTCCGTTTCTAATTTCCACCCTCATTCCTTCCGCACGACGCGCACGGCGAGCGTTTGGGCTTGCCGGACGGCGTCGTAGTCCTTCCCCTTGAGCGTGATGCTGACCATTTCGCCAGGGCGGGCGTACCGCTCGGTTTTTCGCGTAATCAACGTGTCGCCGTCGTAAACTTCGACGCGCACGGCGGCTTCCATCGGCTGCGTGACCCGCATCTGGAGCATGACCTCCTCTGTCGTCAGCGTTTCCGGGTTGACGCGGTGCGGCACGACGTAGCGGACGTTCTCGCCGGCGGCGGTGGGGATGGTTGTCGCCTCCTTCACGCACTCGCATTGCGCGTATTGCGCCGCGCGCCGCCCGGCCACCTGCCCCGCCCGCGTGACCCAATCCACCAGGTCGTAGACGTGGACGACGTTGCCCGCCGCAAACACGCCCGGCAAGCTCGTCTGGAACCCCTCGTCCACGTAAGGGCCGCCGGTGATGGGATCGAGGGCCACGCCCGCCTTCTGCGACAGCTCGTTTTCGGGAATCAGACCCACTGAAAGCAGCAGCGTGTCGCAGGGGATGATCTCCTCGCTGCCGGGGATAGTCTGCCATTTTTCATCCACCGCCGCCGCCTCGATGGCCTCGACGCGGTTCCTGCCGATGATGCGCTTGACGGTGTGGCGCAATTGCAGTTGGATGTCGAAGTCCAGCAGGCATTGGACATAGTTGCGGCTGAGGCCAGTGAGGTAGGGCATCACCTCCAACACGCGCTCGACTTTGGCGCCCTCGAAGGTGAGCCGGCGCGCCATAATCATCCCGATGTCGCCCGATCCCAGGATGACGAAATTCTTGCCGGGCACGTAACCTTCAACGTTGACCCAGCGCTGCGCCGTTCCCGCCGTGTAGACGCCGGCCGGGCGCGGGCCGGGGAGTTGGATCTGCGCGCGGGTGCGCTCGCGGCAACCCATCGCCAGCACGATGGCGGTCCCTTCCACCACCCGGAAACCACCCTGGCTGCCGGTCACGTAAACCTGATGGTTGGGCGTCACATCCAGCACCATCGCGTCCAGCCAATACTCGATGCCCACCGTGAGCGCGTCGTGGATGAAGCGCTGCGCGTAGCTGGGGCCGGTCAAATCCTCCTTGAACGTCTCTACCCCGAAGCCGTTATGGATGCACTGAAGCAAAATGCCGCCCAACTCCAGGTCGCGGTCAATCATCAACACATCCGCCGCGCCCGCCTTCTTCGCTTCAATCGCCGCCGCCAGTCCCCCCGGCCCTGCGCCGATCACGATCACGTCATACTTGGTTTTCAATCGCTTATTCATCGGTTAGTTACCCCCGAAATGACGTCCTGTTTCACGCAAAGGCGCAAAGGCGCGAAGGGATTAAGAAAACTTTGCGTCTTGGCGTCTTTGCGTGAAATTTTCATTTTGTAGCTCATGATGCCTCCTTCGTGCGGCGGAAGAGGAATTCGGAGCCGCGCCCCTTCTTGCTGATGGTCAGTGGGGCCACACCCAGCTCGCGGGCCAGGATGTCCACGACGCGCGGCATATCGAAGCCGCCCATGCAGCGGCCCGTCCCCAACCAGGTGCGGCGCTTGAGCGCGTCGTAGGTGGTCGCGGGGATGGGCGCGTGGATTTCGGCGACGATCTCGCCTTCGGTGACGGATTCACAGCGGCAGATGACGCGCCCGTAGCGTGGGTCCTGGGCGACGAGCGCGGCCTGCTGCTCGTGCGTCAGGTGGCGGAAGACCGGGCGCGCCGGGCGGAGGGGATTCCACGTCGGCTTCTCCTGTAAGGTCATCCCGGCGTCGGCCAGCAGCTCAACCACGCGCTGCGCAATGGCCGGCGCCGCCGACAGCGCGGGCGACTCCATCCCGCCCAGGTTGACGAGGCCCTGCACGCTCTCTGGGATTTCGATGATGAAGTCCTTATGGTAGTCCACACCGGGCGTCAGGCAGGGAGCGTTGCCGGCCGGCCGCAATCCCGCGAAGACGGCGATCACATCACGCCGATTGAGTCCGGGAACCAGCTTTTGCGCGCCGTCCCATATCTCGCGCATCCCTTTCGCTGTCACATCTACATCTTCTTTGTTGGCAATCTCCTCCGCATTCGGGCCGACGAGGGTATTGCCATGCAGTGTCGTGGTGACCAGGATGCCCTTGCTGATCTTCGAGGGCACGGGGAAGAGGACGGTGCCAATCTGCACTTTGGCGCGATCCATCACGTAATACTCGCCGCGCCGCGCCGTGATGGTGAACTCCGGGCGCAGGCCGGCCTGGTGCATCACTGCGTCGGCGTAGAGGCCGGCGGCGTTGACGACCCAGCGCCCATAGAAGTCGCCCTGATTCGTGTGGATGCCCACGATGCGCCGGGGCGCGTCCGGGTCCCAGAGGAAGTCCTCAAAAGCGGTGTTGAGGCGCAGCTCGACGCCGTTCATCACCGCGTTTTCGGCGGCGGCGATGGTTGCGCCCCAGGGATCGCAGAGGCCGCCGGAAGGGCAGTAGAGCGCGGTGCTGACCGCCGGGTTGATCTGCGGTTCGCGCCGCCGCATCTCCGCGCCGGAGATGATCTCCGTGGGGACACCGTTGAGGTCGCCGCGCGCCTTGAGGTCTTCCAGCGCGCACGCTTCGTCCGCGCCGATGGCCGCGACGTAGGTGCCGCTGCGCGCGAAGGCGAAGTGCAGTTCCGCCGCGAGCTGATCCCACAGCGCGTTGCCCTGGACGTTCATCGCGGCTTTGAGTGAGCCGGGGACCGCGTCGTAACCGCCGTGGACGATGGCCGAGTTGGCCGCCGTCGCGCCGGTGCAGATGTCGGCCTCCTTCTCAATCCACAAAATATCCAGGGCGTAGCGAGAGAGCGCGCGGGCCGTCGTCGCTCCCACAATTCCCGCTCCAATGATGATGACCTCGTAGTGTTTTTTCATGCAACCTCCTCTGAAAATAGCCACAGAGATCACAGAGATCACAGAGAAAACCCTTTGTGTCCTTCGTGTCCTTTGTGGTGAAAATTTTCATCCAACCGTTGGTGAACCCCGGTCAATGATGAATTCCTCTGAAAATAGCCACAGAGATCACAGAGAAAACCCTTTGTGTCCTTCGTGTCCTTTGTGGTGAAAATTTTCATCCAACCGTTGGTGAACCCCGGTCAATGATGAATTCCCCTGAAAATTGAAATTCAGTTAACACAAAGGCGCAAGGGCGCTTTGCAGTTCTGTGGCGGAAACTTTTCACAAGATATTATACCCCACGCAGGCTAATTGTGCGATTTTTCCGTTGCGCCGTGTTCCCTTGATACTTTCTTGACCTTCCAGCTCAGGTTCTTGTCCCCTTCTTGATGCGTTTTCTGGTACACTCTCTGACGCATTTTAAACAAAGGATGTGGAGGAAAAATGATAACAGCATTTCTGTCAACACAAGTTCCATTTGTCAACGGCGTGGTCGGCATTATTGCTCTGGCGCTCTTGGTGTTGAGTTCTAATCTGGCGGTAAAGAAGCTGGTGGGCGTCGCGATGTATTTCAAACTCTCGGCGACGTTTATGGGGATGACGATTTTTTCGCTGGCGACCAGCATCCCAGAGATTACTTCGCATCTGGTGGCTTCGGTCGGCATTTTGCGGGGCAAGATGGACTACCAGATTGGTTCGGCCATCGTCCTGGGCGCTAACATTGGCTCTGATGTGGTGCAGCAGACTCTCATTATGGGGATTGTGGTGGCCTTCACCGGGATTTTATATTTTCGGCGCTACTTCCTGTGGAAAAGTATGATCCCGATGATTGGAACAACGATAATGTGCCTGATTTTGGGATGGGATGGCATTTATTCTCGCCTGGACGGCTTCATTCTGTTCGGCACGTTCATTGCCTATACATATTACTTGTATTGGGACGAGCGTAAGCATTACCAGAAAACTGAGGAAGAGGACCACGTAGATGTTCCCGAAAATTTGCGGCAGGTCGTCCGCGATGCGTTGATCGCATGTGTGGCGATGGTATTCACCATTGCCGGCGCGCAACTGGTGTTGAGCATCACCGAAATGATCGTGACAGTGACGGGGGTGGGCGGCTCGCTGATCGGCGTTGTTACGTTGGGCGTCGCCTCCGCGCTGCCGGAACTGACCACCGCGTTATCGGGTATCAAGCATAAGGCGCACGGCGTTTCCATCGGCACGCTGGTGGGGAGCAACATCACCAACCCGCTGGTGGCTATTGGAGGCGGCGCGTTGCTATCCACTTATTGGGTTCCCAGACCTCTTTTGTATTGGGACTTGCCTTGGGAGACAGTTACCGGTATGATCTTATGGGCAATCCTGTGGTTCACGAAAGGGAAATTGGGCAAATGGGGCGCGGTGTATCTGATCGGGTTATACGCGGTATACGTGACGTTGCGCATGGCCTTTTTCGCCGTGGATTAGACTGGCTTTCGCGTCGGGGCTGGCATTATGCGTTGAGCCTGGAACTGGTCGCTACCGGTACCGGGCTCAGCGTGTTTTTAAAGCAATATCTCTCGCCCACGAATCTGGTCATGATTTACCTGTTGACTGTCGTGATTGCCGCCGGTTATTTGGGGCGTGGCCCGGCTATTTTGACCTCGTTGCTCGGCGTCCTCAGTTTTGACTTCTTCATCATCCCCCCCGCGATGAGTGTTGCCGTTGCCGATACTGAGTACGTCCTGACCTTTATCTCGTTGTTGGCGGTGGGGTTGTTGATCAGCACCTTAATGGCTCAGCAACGCGAGCAACTTGAGGCTATCCGGCTCTACGAGGGCGAGACCAGCGCGTTGTATGCGCTCAGCCGCGACCTGGCTGTTGCCGAAGAGATCGCTGCAATTGTCTTGGCGATTGTGACGAATGTGGGCCACACGTTGGCGCGTGACGTAGTCGTTTTCCTGGCAGAGGATGGGGCGCTGCGGCGTTTCCCCCTGGATGACACGGTCCCCCTGGATGTTCAGGAAAGGGCCGTCGTGGAGTGGGTGTGGACCACGCGCCGTCCGGCCGGTTTGGGCGCCGAACAGTATGGCGATGCGCCGGGGTATTACGTGCCGCTCAAAACAGCGCAGCGCGCTCTGGGTGTGTTGGGTGTGCGCTCGCGTGAAGAACCGGAAGCCTTGACCGCCCCCCAGCGTCGTCTGTTGGAGGCCCTGGTCGGGCAAGCGGCCTTGGCGTTGGAGCGCGCTCAACTGGCCGAGATCACCCGTCGTGCCCAACTGTTGGAAGCTACAGAAAAGCTCCAGGCTGCGTTGCTCAACTCCATCTCCCATGACCTGCGCACCCCGCTCGTGACCATCACTGGGGCGCTGACGACGTTGGATGATGCCGAGACGGCTCTCAACGCTCAAGCTCGGCGCGCGCTCATCGGCACCGCCCGCGAGGAGGCAGAACGCCTCAATCGGCTGGTGGAGAACTTGCTTGACATGACCCGCTTGGAGGCCGGTGCCCTGCGCATACGTCAGGCGCCGGAGGATGTGCAGGATGTCATCGGCTCAGCCCTGGAGGAATTGGGGCCGCGTCTGGGTCAGCGCCCCATCCGGGTTGACATTGCCGCCAACCTGCCCTTCGCCGTTCTGGATTTTGTGCTGATAGTCCATGTTCTCGTTAATATTATGGATAATGCGCTCAAGTATTCTGCACCGGGCGCTCCCATCACCGTTCAGGCGCGCGCAGTGGCCGGTGAGGTGGAAATTCGCGTCATCGATCAGGGGATCGGCATCCCCCCGGAGGATCTGCTGCGCATTTTCGACAAGTTCTATCGCGTGCAACGTCCCACCCATGTCTCCGGCACGGGATTGGGATTGGCAATCAGCAAGGGGATTGTTGAGGCGCATGGCGGGCGCATCTGGGCGGAAAATGCCCCTGAGGGCGGCGCCGTCATCGTACTGCGCCTGCCCCAAGAGCATACGCTGTAACTTTTAAAGAAAGGCGCACAGTCTATGGAGAAAAAGGACAAGCTGCGGGTGCTGGTGGTGGATGATGAGCGCGCCATTCGGCGGTTTCTCAGGCCGGTATTGGAGGCGCATCAGTATACCGTGATGGAAGCTGAGACGGGAGCGGCGGCGTTGACGGCCGCGGCGACCGGACATCCCGACTTGATCATTCTCGACCTGGGGTTGCCGGATATGGAGGGCACCGAAGTGACCCGGCGTTTGCGGGAATGGACGACGGTCCCCATCTTTATCCTCTCGGTGCGGGAGCAGGAGAACGATAAGATCGCGGCGTTGGATGCCGGCGCCGATGATTACCTCACCAAGCCGTTTGGCATGGGGGAATTGCTGGCGCGGTTGCGGGTGGCATTGCGACGGCGAGTGCAGCCCGACGCGCGCGCGCGCTTTGAGGTGGGCGCCTTGGTTGTGGATTTTGCGCGGCGGTTGGTCACGCTGGACCAACATGAAGTCGCGCTGACCCCCACCGAGTATGATTTGCTGCGTGTCCTGGTGCAGAACGCCGGTAAAGTCCTGACCCATCATCAACTACTGCGCCAGGTTTGGGGGCCGGGCTATGAAAATGAACTGCATCTGTTGCGGGTCAACGTGAGCAACTTGCGGCACAAAATTGAGACCAATCCCAGCCGCCCGCATTACATTGTCACCGAGCCGGGGGTCGGCTACCGGCTGCGGGCATAGCCGCTGCCTAAATTGCCGACCTGATCGGGGCCGCTTCAGTTTCCAGCGTCAGACTCGCCGGTTGCAATCCCGTCGCGGACGCCGTGAGGGTGAGTGCGCCCGACTCTTGGGCGGCCTGCACGATGACCTGCGCCAGCCCGTTGAAAGCGCGCCGCCGCCAGGGTTCCGCCGGGACGACGATCTGCACTCCACCCGGGTCGCGGTTCAGCTCCTCCCACATGTGCTTTTTCCGCAGCCGTTTCCCGGTGACGGCGTAGTCGTTGCGCCCGGCTTTGAGGATAGCGTGAGCGAGAGGGTACGTCTGGTGAGGATCGTCGCGTTGGACATGCGCGGCCAGCAGGTGCCCGTTGACGTAGAGCGACTGGTCTTCGACGATGCTCTTGGGGAGCAGAGTAACGGCGGTTTCCGGCGTGAGCGCGGGCAGTTCGAACGTCCCGCGCACCACGATGAGTGGGTCTTTGGAGACCTGCCAGTCCGGGTCTTCGTCACGGAACGCCGGTTTCCAGCCTGCATCATCGAACCCGGCGGCGACTTCCAGGCGTCCGTCGAGCCGGTCCACGGCCAATTCTTTGAGGCCCGCAATAGGCGTGGTTGTCACGTTTTCGATGAACTTTTCCGCCTCGTGGCTGGATGGATCGCCGTTGCCCACGCCGATGATCTTCCCCGGCCCGGTCAGCGTGAAGTGAATCTCGTCCCCGGCGGTGGGGACGAGCCGCCCCTGCGCGTCGTGTACCTGCACGGTGACGACCGCCGCGTCCGCGCCGTCGGCGTGGAGGCGCAGCCGATCCGCTATCAAATGCAGCGCCGCCGCCGGGCCGGTCGTAGCGACTTCGGTCGTGAGGATAACTTGCCCCGCGCGATACCCGCGCCCTTGCAGCGTCCCCGGCGCGTAGGCCACTTCCCATTCGAGGTGGCCGTTGACCGGCATGGCTTGCCGTCCCAGGCTCAGGCCATTGAGGAACAGTTCGACTTCTTCGCAGTTGCCGTACACCGTCACCGGGATGGCCTGCCCCTCACGCCCCGGCCAGTTCCAGTGCGCCGCGATGTGCATCGCCGGCGCTTTTCCCCACCACGCTTTGAGGTAGTAGAAGCCGTCCTTGGGGAACCCGCATAGATCCAGCAGGCCGAATTGCCCGACGACGACGGGCCACCCGGTGTTGATCGGTTCGCCGTGATAGTCGAAGCCCGTCCAGTAGAAGAGTCCGGCCAGGAACGGGCGGGCGGCGTAGAATTGCCAGCCGGATTCGGTGCCCACGTTTTCCGGCATCCGGTTTTCCGGCGCGATGTGCCCGCGCGCCGGATCGCTCACGTAGACGCCGCGCGTCTGGTGCGTGGTCGTCTCCTCCGTGCCGACGCCGGCCTGCCAGGGGAACTTGGCGTGGTGGACGTCAATGTCGCCCTGGACGATGTAGTTGTAGCCCATCACCTGCGCCGCCATGCCGCTGCCGGTGTCCCATCCGCCGCTGCACGCCACGGTGAATGCGCGCGACGGGTCCAACGTCTGCGCGAAGCGCTGCATCGTCGCGGTGATGCGCGCGCCTTTGACGTTGCCCTCGATGGCCCATTCCTCATTGCCCAGCGACCACAGCACCACCGAGGGGTGGTTGCGGTCGCGCTTGATCAGGCGCTCCAGGCAGCGAAAGTGTTCCTCATTGCAGCCCATCAGCCGGTTTTCGTCCAGCACCAGCATCCCCAGCCGGTCGCAGACGTCCAGCAGTTCCGGGGTGGGGGGATGGTGGGAGGTGCGGAGCGCGTTGCTGCCCATCGCCTGCAACTGCCGGACGCGGAATTCCTGCAAGGCGTCGGGGAGCGCCGTGCCGACGCCGGCGTGATCCTGGTGCATGTTCGTGCCCACGATTTCCACGCGCTCCCCGTTCAGGAAGAAGCCCGCGTCGGGATCGAAGCACACGGTGCGGATGCCGAAGGGCGTCGTGTAGCTGTCCACTGCGTCCCCCTCCACCCGCAGAACGGTGTCGAGCCGGTGCAGATGCGGATCGATCAGCGACCACAGGCGGGGATTCTTCACGTGGTAGTGGCTGACGAATTCTTGCTGTGCGCCGGGAGGCAGCTCGCCGTGTTGGACGCCCGCCGCGATGCGCTTGCCCCCGGCATTGACGATGGTTTCTTCGAGATCAAACGCGGCAGTTTCCTGCGCCTCGTTGATCACCGTGGTGCGCACCGTGACCTCGGCAGCGCCCTCGCCGAGGTCGGTGGTGACGAACGTGCCGTAGGGGGCCACGTGCAGCGGCGCCGTTTTGGTCAGCCAGACGTGACGGTAGATGCCGGCGCCTTCGTAGAACCAGCCTTCCTCCAGCGTCGCGTCGGCGCGCACGGCGACGACGTTTTCGCCGCCGTAATCCAGGTAATCGCTGAGGTCGTAGCGGAAGCTGGTGTACCCGCTAAGCTCAGTGCCGAGGTAGAAGCCGTTCACCCAGACGAGCGAGTCGCGGTGGACGCCGTCGAATTCCAGGGAGATGCGTCGGCCCAGGTCGGTTTCGGGGACGAAGAAGCGTTTGCGATACCAACCCACGCTGTTTTCGGGGAAAGCGCGCCCGATGGCCTTGTAGCCGTGGCTGTGCCCGCCGCGCGCGTCGAAAGGCAGCTCGATGGCCCAATCGTGCGGCAGGTCGAGGACGCGCCAGCCGCGGTCGTCAAAGTCTTTCGCCGCCGGACCGTCGCCATAGCCGGTTTTGGTCAGATACGAGAAATAGCCGGTCGCATGGTTAAAATCGCGGGCAGCGTCGTAAGCGTGGCCCAGCGCGAAGCGCCAGCCGCAGTCCATCAACAAACGTGTACGACCTTCAAGTTCTTTCACAATGCGTCTCCTTTGTCATCAGTGGGGACTGCAACATACGCGGCTTCACGTTTGTCCCGCGCGGCGGCTGTCATCAGCCGCCGCGCGGGATGTATGGCAAGATGGGTTATGCCCGCTTGCGTGTGAGGAGAAGCGCGCCGAGGGCGCCAAGTCCAAGGATGATCATGAAGGCCGGGCTGCCGTCCGCCGCGATCTGGTAGGCGCTCACCGCGGTGGGTTTGTCTGCCGACTTGATGAGGAACGGCGAGAAGCCGGTGGCGGATACGTTCAGCCAGTGCCAAGTCCCTTCAGCGCCTCGGGAAATGGCGGGTAAGTATTCCCAGTCTCCTCCGCCGAGGTAGTGATACACCTGCGCGGTCGCCGGGTCATTGCCGTTGAGCGCGCCGGCCGGATACCAGAAGGTGACCGGGACAACGGTGGGTGTCACCACATGGTGGGTCGGGTTGATGTCAAACCACGTCCCTACACTCTGCGTGAGGTTGCCCGTTCCATTGATGCTCGAACCGTAGATATCCACGCTCGTCAGGCCCAGATCGAAGCCGGCGCCGAGCGTGACGCCGTAGTATTTGATGTTGCCCGCGCCATCGGTGAGCATCCCAAAATCCACCGCGCTGCTCCCATTTACAAGGGCTTCCTGATGGAGCTGGCCTGCGTTAGCGAGTGTTCCGTAGACCGTTGCCGGGTTGACGAGGTTGAGGCGCGCGCCGGATTCGACGGTGAGATTGTGACAGGTGACAGGGACATCCACCGTGATTTCTACCCCGGCAGCGATGACGACATGACCAAGGCCTGTAGGCGTTGCCCCACCTTCCCAACTACTGGCATCGCTCCAGTTACCGCTGGTGGTGGCGGTGTAAACATTTTCCGAAATGACGGTCATTGTCACCGGGATGATGATAGACCCATAGGGGCCGTTGTTTGTGAGCTTGAGCGCGCCAACGTAGTTGCCCGACGCGCTGACCGCGCTGCTATCGAGGACGACTTCTACGACCGCCTGCCCGCCGGCCGGGACGGTGCCGGTGATGGGCGTCTCGGTGAGCCAGGGGATATCGCCCATGTCAAAGAACTCGGTGACGCGGCGGATGAGTTCGGTTTCATCGTCCACGCTGGCGATGTTATTAAAGTCGAAGGAGGTGTAGATGACTTTGTAGCCATTGCGGGACACCTTGACGCCGGCGGCATTATTCCCGGTGGGTGTATTGAAAATCTTAACGCCTTCAGCGCGCACGGTGAAGCTATCCGGGTAAAGGTCGGCGGTAGTGTCGGGGTTCAGACCGGTCATGATATCCAGCCCGGTGATCGCGCCATCGCCGTAGTTGTCGGCCACATAGGTCGCTTGCAGATAACCACCATAGAAACCGGTGGGATCGCTGCTGCGGTGGGCGTAGCCCAGGTCGTTGTCGGAGATGTAGAGCTTGCCGCCGTTATCCAGATAAGCGATCAAGAGCGTGTGCTCAGTGCCGCTGGTGTTGCTATCTGGATTGCCGGTGTAGAAGACAGCCTGGTACTTCAGGAGATCGTTCACGGTCATTGCCTGGAACGCGGCGGTCGTGACGCCCTGGCTTGTATAACCAAGCGTTGTCAGCGCCGCTTCCATGGCCCCGGCAGCGACCGTATCCCGGCGCACTACCAGCACATCCGCGTCGCCGCCAGTTCCTTCCACAAGCTCGAAATCGAAGGGGACATTCGGATTGTTGTTGCTGACCGTCATTTGGAGCGTGACTGACAATCCTTCTCGCATAGTGCTGTCAAGCGCCGCCGGCGCTACGTGGGGATTTGCTCCGTCCAGGCTGAAGTCCTGGCGCGCGGTCGCGCCGGCCGATACTGTCAGCGTTTCTATGGAGGGGGCGTAGGCGGTGCGCGTCGCCGTGATGACGGTATCTCCCGCCGGCGCGTAGAGATAGTAGAACCCTGCGCCGGCTGGCCCGGCAAAAGCGGCGGTTGTGCTAGTGTCGCCTGCCGCGTTCCTCACGGCGGCGCCATTGAGCGGCGCGCCGTTGTTGGCGTCCGTCACATTGCCAATGACCAGGCCGCCGGTCGGGATATGACATATCGTCTCTGCGATTTGCACATCGTCAATATGCACATCGTTGCCATAGCCGCTGATGCCCAACAGTCCGAGGCGCACATTGGTCATTCCCGCGCCGGCATAGGCGCTGAGGTTAACGCTGTGCTGTTTCCAGCCGGCCGAGCCGTCGTAGCGGGCGATAGCCTCAACATCATTCCACGTCGTTCCCCCGTCGGTTGAAATCTGTACCTGCACGCGGTCATTGTTTGGTGTATAACCCGTGTCGTGGTACATCCACAGCGTCATCTGCGCCGTGGTTATGGCGCTTAAATCCAGGCCGCTGGTGCGTTGCAAGCGTGTTGAGGAACCACTGGAGGCGTTGTAGGAGTTAAAATAGGCCAGGTTGGGAGAACTATGTGGGGACTGTCCACTGGGGTGTACGGTGCTGGCGCTGGTGGCCCAGTTGCCGGTAGCGCCATTTACATCAACGACTTGCCAGCCCGTTGGGATGGCCGGCCTCGTCGCGGAGTCAAAGTTTTCCGTCATTAAGGGCGTGACGGACTGGTGATAGCCCGGCGCGTTGCAAGTCCCTTGATTCGCAGTGAGGGCAAAATCCTGCACCACGTCGCTGCCGCTCAACGTGACGGTATCGCCGGAGGGTAAGTAACCGGCAATCAACGCCGTCACGTCGAATACATACGCGCTGCCATCGGGCAGCGAGACGCTGTAGTAGCCCGTTACCGGATCGTTGTAGATGGGGTTGTGCGGGTAGCCGCTCACGTCGAGTTTCGCATACAGCGGCCAACCGGTGTTCGCGTCGGTCACATAGCCGGAGACGGTGTGCGCTGGCGCAGCGGTGAGCGCCACGTCCTGTGTTGTGACTGCCCCTGAGATAACGGCCACGCCGCTGATTTCGGCGGGCAAATAGCCATACGCAGAGACGGTGAGGGTGTAGGTATCCGTCATCAATGCCATAAGATAGGTGCCATCAGTAGCGGTGGTTGTGCTTCTCGGCTTCGTAGGATCCGCGCCGACTACCTGAAGCGCTGCGCCTGCAAGGGGGACGCCGCCGTTTCCCGTCACCGTGCCCTCCAACCAACCCAGACCTTCGGGCGGGGCCACGTTGTAAACGACCAACGCAAAGTCCTGATCGGTGGCATCGCCGTTGTAAGGCACCCCATCGCCGGCGAGGTTGCTGGCATTGATGGTAATTTCAACGATACCGTCAGTGCCGGCCGGCAAAAACACGTTTTCTATATTGTTCAAGGCATCTGCCGTACCACCGGTGACCGACTGCCCGCCGGAAAAGACGTTGCCCAGGTAGGTGTTCCCCCCGGCCGTAACGACGAGGTCGAGGTTGTTGACCAGGGCAGGATTGGCGCCCGCTGCCCCGGGCGCATCCGACCAGACCAGTGTGACTTTAACTGGCCGGGTTGGGTCGGCGACGCGATAGGTAGCTTGCCAGGTTTCACCGGTCTGACCAAAGATAAAGTCCTGGTCGTAGTAATCGGAGAAAACGCCGCTCTCGATCACGTTGTCGAGGTTCATGCGCCCCCATCCCTGGTTGTTATTGGGAATGGAGGAAGAGGTCATCCCGGTTGCGCCGTTGATCAGCAGGGCCTTCGCCATCGCCGGGCTGGGATTTGCGCCGCCTTTCAACGCGCGCCACCACTGTGTAATGAGTGCTACCCCGCCAGACACCTGTGGGGCAGCCATACTCGTGCCGCTCATATATACATAATCCGGTTGGCCGCTGACAACCGCACCGCAGCCGCTGTAGCTGCCGGTATAGGACCGCAGCGACGCTACGTCGCTGCCGGGGGCCACGATGTTGGGCAGGAGCCGGCCATCCAACGCCGGCCCCCGGCTGGAAAAGCTGACAACGCCTTCGATGTTGGCGGAAGCGCCGCAACCGCTCCCCAAGGGATTGTCCGGGCGGTAGTTTTCCGACGCGCCGACGCTAATCAAGTTCTTGGCTTCTTTCGGCTCGGTGATGGTGGAGGCGCCCGAACCGCTGTTGCCGGCGGAGAAGACCATGATCAACGGTTCGGCTACCGTGGCAGTGTCGAAGTTGGCATCGCGCACCATAAAGTCGTGCGTGCGGGCCGCTGCCGAGTAGCCCTGTGCGCCCGACGCGCCGGTGTACCAACTGTTATTGGAGCCTACGGCATGGTTCAGCACGGAGTCTTTGCTCAATTGCTGCCACCCGCCGGCGGGCGGCCACGCGGTGCCTTGTAGCGCGTTTTGAACCACAAGTTGCGCCCCTGGCGCCACTCCTTGACCGTACAGGAACCCGTTGGGGTCGGTGCGACCCATCGCGCCGTTGCCGGCAATGATGCCGCCGGTATGCGTGCCATGGCCGTCCGTGTCGGTGGTGACCGCGCCGCCAGTGTAATCCACAAAAGCAGCAATGCGCCCGCGAATATCCAGATGCGCAGTGGCGTTGTTGTTGGTATCCAGACCGCTATCTACATCGGCGAAAATCACGCCGGCGCCGCTCACGCCTTTGTTCGTAAGCCAACTTTGGTAGCCGGTAAAGGGCACGCCGCCGGTGTGGTTGCCCGTGCTGATTTGGTTGCTGACTTCATCATCCAGGCCGGGGCGCGGCGCGACATAATCCATAGCCCAGACGGTGGCCAGGTTAGCGGCTTCGTTCAAACGGCCGGCCGGCAGTTTGAAGATGGCGGTCTGGAACGCGCCATCAGGCTGCGCGGCAAAGTGTTGGAGATACTCCCCGCCCAGGTCGCTCAGCGCCTTGAGCGTGCGTTCGATGTCGCCATCGTTGTAGAAGGTAATGGCAACATTTTCCACCACCTTGGCGTCTTCCAACTTGCCCGCCATGGCGGCGAGTGTTGGGTTGAGTTTGTAGGCCGGTTGGAAGGCGCCGCTCCACCGCACATAGGGCGCGCGGTTGACCGCTTCGGTGGCCTGGAATGCGCCCCACACCAGGTATGTGTTGTGCGGGTAGTATTGCAGCGGCCTCAGACCCGCGTCGCGCAAATCTTGCAGCCAAACGTCGGCGACAGGGCCGTGGAATTGTACCAGGTACAGCCCGGTTTCAGACATGGGCTTGCTGCGCAGTTCCGGCGCTATGGCGGGTTCGCCGCGCAGTGGATCAAAACGGAAATTGTGAATGCCCAGCGTCAGTTCCACCACCTCGTAGGGCGCGTCACTGAGCCGAGGCAGGGGCAATTGGCTGACCGGCAATTCCAGCCACATGAAACTACCGTAATCCGCCGCCCATGTAGGCGTCACCCCGGCGGGCAACGTCGTCATATTGGATAAGCGTACTCCCACGGTTTCTACCGCGTTGGGCGGCGTTGCTGCGTCCGGGGCAGGGGGCGCAGCCGACGCCGTCGCCGGCAGCCAGGCTGCCAACAGGGTGACGATGAGAATCATATTAAACCAACTTGGTGTTTTCATGGTATCTCTCCTCCTTAAAAAGTTGATGGTGATTGATTTTGTATTTTTAGCTGAAAACTGAGGTTTTGGGTCTTGATATGTAGGATGTAAGTTCTCCTTTCTGTAAGTGATCATGTGTCGTCTGGCTTCTCCTTGCTGGGACACACCCGGTCAATCATACCACAAACGCGGTATCTGAGTGATCTTGTGGGTAAGGAAACTAAATTTGTAAAGGCTCTCGGAGTGTGATGGTGCGACTAAAGTTGCAGAGCGAAAATGTAGGCGCCGGGAATTCGGGTTTTGATGGTGCTACTATCGCCGCAAGACTTGACAGGCGTGGTATAATAAAAATGGACGGCGCTGACATTGGGAGCTCACAATGGCGGGGCTGTATCTCCTAAACACAGGAGGTAGTCTATGAAAGATTTTTGTAACCTGGGGGCCGGGCGCTAAGCCCGGCCCTCTCTTTGTTTGTGCATGGCAATAGCAGCATAGGTTTCCACCATGCCATTTCCCTCGAGGGTCAATTGAAAAACAGAATTCAACACTATACGTATCAAACTCCCATTCTCACCGGCGTTGTTTTGATGCTGATCGCGTTGCTATTTCGCTGCGTGGATATTTTCGTGCTCAAATTGGACGAGCGGTGGGGAGAGATTATTCTCTCGAAGTCCCTGGGCTTTGGCCTGGTGTTGCTGTTCCTGTGGAGCGTCGCCCGCAAGCCAGAGGCCATCGGTTTGCACACCCGTTGCCTGGGGTGGAGTTTGTTGTTGGGTATTCTGATAACGCTCGGGGCGTTTGCGGCCGGTTACGCCGTTGAATGGGGGATCGCGCACCATGCCGGCGCCATGCCCCGGTTGCTGTTGGCTGCCATCGATCCCAAAGCAGGCGTCACCGGCGGGCTGGGGTTTGCCCTGTGGTTGGTGGTCGGCAATTTTGTCAATGCCTTTATGGAAGAGGGGTTATTTCGCGGGGTCATGTTGAACCTGTATTACCCGCGTCTTTCGCGCTGGCAGGCCAACTGGCTACAGGCAGGACTGTTTGGGGCGTGGCACCTCGTCTGGGTGGTGAAGTGGTATCAGACAGGGCAAGTGACGACGCCGGGCGAGATTGCCTTTGGCGTTGTTGCCAACTTTCTGCCGCAACTCTTGCTCGGTTTGGTGTGGGGCTATGCCTATCTGAAAACCGACAATTTGTGGACTGTCTGGATTGCCCACACTCTGACAAATTCGGTATTAAACTTGCTCCACGTCGCTGTCGCAGAAGGTCTGGACGGTGGATTGAGTATTCGGATGACGGTTTTTAGCTTGGTTTCCTTGCTGTTGATGCTCCTGATCCGTTATTTAGGGCGTCAATGGAAATTGCCAGAACTACAGGGATGGAATATATCGGGCCGGCGTGCTGTGCGGGTAAACTCGCCAACTGAGTGAAACGAGGCTTAGGCCTGGATGGATGACCGGGAATCTGCTTACCCCTTGATTTCTTTTGACGCCGCAATAGTGTCACGTGAGCAATGCTTTTTCTACGTGATCCATCAATGTCGCTTCGGCCCAAGCCGGCAAGGTGAGCCATTCTTCCGCCGGCAAATAGGGCGTCAGGCGATCCAGCAGCCTGCTATGTGCCGTGATCGGTTGCCAGTCCAGCGAATCCGGGGCGATGTCTTCTGTGCCCGGCACCAGAAGGCATAGATCGTTGTAGAGTGGCAGGGACTTTCCTTGTAGTTTGGCCTCTCGCGCCAGGCGCCACCAGACGCGGTAAACTTCTGGGTGTAGTTTGCGCAGCCATAACTGTCCTAATGTGTCACACCAGGCATTGGCAAACGTGGCGTAATGTCTGATTTCCACATCGGGGTAGGCCGCGGTTAGCAAGACTTTCACCAGTTTTTGCGTGAATCCCTGCGCCACCCAGTCATCCAGTACCAGAATCCGCTGTAGCGTAACATTGGGGGACACACTGGACGCAATCTTTTGCGCCAGTTGCGCTACCCAATCCGTCTCCTGCAAGACCCAGGTCAAAAACTTGCTGTTCCCTACGTTTAGATCAAACCACAAGTCTATGAGATCCATGGGGGGATTCAGCATCAGATAAGGGCGCAGCTTTTCCCGTCCGATATTGGCGCCCGCCACCGGCGGAAAGGGTTTTTCGTGTGTCGTCTGCCACAGCGCCTGGGTCACACGGAGCGGAGGCATTCCAGAGTGCATTAATGTCAGCACCAGATTGGGCTGAAATGTATCCAGCAGCGCGACCGCTGCCTGCGCGCCCGTTGCAAAACCGGCGACAATCTTGGATAGTGGCGGCGCCTCAGTCACGATAGCCCCTCGCCTTTCATAAGGGTCACAAGCCGGCGCGTAAGCGTTGCCCGCGAGGGCTTGTGATAGATTCTCTCCGATGCTACAATGTCCCCTGATGGTTGAATTTAGAATCTATCCGAAAATTCGTTTTGGTCTACGATTTGCGCCTAAAGGCGCGGTTTGAAGAGTATTTTTTCGTTGGCGGGCTGCGCCCGCCAACGAAAAAAATACCTTCCTGAAAGCGGCTTATGAACAT